>JAYVSP010000643.1:0-9156 GCA_043775215.1 Planctomyces sp.
GGTCGGCGACGTCGCCGACCTGAAAAAGACTCCCGACCCCTTCGGCCTCCCTGGCCAATAACACTGAGACCTGACGAACCGGAAAGCGGACAACATGAATTGGCGGAAGCGAGTCACGATCAACCTGCTGGCGACATGGGGCGACCATGTCGTCGGGATGGCGATCTGTCTCGTTCTGATGCCGTTCACCTTGCGAGTGCTCGGTGATGGGAATTACGGCCTGTGGGTGTTCGTCAATGCGTTCGCCGGTTACTCCGGGCTGCTGAACTTGGGTTTTGGACAGACGATCAACCGGTATTTCGCCGCCTATCGAGCTCAGGGCGACAGCGAGCGTGAGAGTCGCGTGGTCAACTTGATCGGCGCGATCTACTTGGTGATGGGAGCCGTGGCGATGACGATCGCGGCGATCGCGGCTTGGTTTGCCCCGATCTGGTGGCCGCAGCAACTCGTATCGGTAACGGAATTGCGTCAAGTCATTCTGCTTCTGGGTGTCAATGCTGCGATCTCACTCGTCGGCAGCGTCTTCGGCGGAGTGTTGATTGGTCTGCAACGCTGGGATCTGGAACGCGCCATCTTGACGACGAGCGGTATCGCGCGATTCACGCTGACGCTGGCGTTTCTGCATCTCGAATCGGGTCTGCTGATCCTGGCCTGGATCACGGTGGCCACGACGTTGGTCGAGAACGTCGGTTTGGTTCTGACCGCGCTGTGGAAAGCTCCGGAGTTGCGTTTCGGCAGGCGATACCTCTGCCGCGAGACGTTGCATGAATGCCTGCACTTCAGTGGCTTTTCGCTGTTGGACTCGCTCGCCGGGAAGCTGGTCGAGAACACCGACAGCATTGTGATCGGTGTCGTGATGGGGCCCTTGGCGATTGTTCCGTTCACCGTTGCGTCGCGGTTGTGCCAAGCCATCGTCAAGCCGTTGCAAATGATTGGACAAATCTGCCTGCCTCAGGCGGGTGCCTATCACGCGTCCGGTCAGACGTCGCTGCTGCGAGAATTGCTGACCAAGGGAATGGGCTTCGCTGGGTTACTGATAACCGGGTACTTCATCGGTGCGTGGTACTTCGGGACGCTGTTGATGGAAACGTGGCTGCACAAGAGCTACCCAGAAAGCCAAATGCTATTGATGGTGTTGCTCTTCGGCCAGTTGGTCGGGACGCCGATGAAGGTGGCCTCCGGCGTGCTGTACGGAATGGGCGAAGCTCGGCGGCCGGCATTGAGTTATCTGACGGAGGCAGTGGCGAAGGTCTCGCTGTCCTTGTTGCTGATTTACCCGCTGGGGCTCGTGGGAGCAGCCATTTCGACGGCGATCCCGATGATTTTCGTCGAACTGGGAATGCTGCTGCCGTTTGCTCTGCGGCGATTGGCCTTGCCGCTAGAGCGCATCTGGAAGGAAACGATTGGACCGCAGTTGCTGCCACTCGGAGCGCTCTGGGCCTATTCGGCGATCGTGATCTCGAATGTTTCCACGGCTCCAAGTTGGTTCAAGATACTGGCGATTGCCGGTGGCGGAGCGGTCGTGCTCGGAACTGTTTGGTTGCTGCAACGCGGGATTGTACGAGCCAGACATCGCAAGTGGACGGCAGCCAATCCGCCGCTGGCCGATGCGGAAAGCTCGGCCGCGCTGTGACCGGTGAGATTGTGACGCGACGCTCCGAGCCCGTGAATCTTTCGAGCCGCGACCGTCAGGGAGTGTCAGGGAGTGTGACGGACAAGGACTTATGACCGCTCCCTGACGGTCGCTCAATTCCTTCACAGGCTCTCCGCGTCGCGATTCACGACTCGGAGCATCGTACCACGCTAAGGCTTCATGCCGATCAGCGGCGCGATGGACTCGCGCAGCCAGATGTTACGGAAGCGGACTGGATTTCCGTGGAACTGGATGTGCAACGGCAACTTGTCGGCGTGTTTAGAGTATTTCGGCGGCTCGGTGTAGCTGGTCGCACCTTGCAACTCGAAGTGGTTGTGGACGACGACGCCATTGTGCAGCACCGTAACGAAGCCGGGCTGAGCAACTTGGCCGTTCTCGTCAAATCGCGGAGCGTTGAAAATGATGTCGTAGGTCTGCCACTCGCCCGGCTTGCGGCTGGCATTCACGGTCGGCGGCTGTTGTTTGTAGACCGCTCCACATTGGCCATCGAAATAGGTTTCGTTGTCGTGCGAGTCGAGGATTTGCACTTCGTAGTGCCCCATCAAATAGGCGCCGCTGTTGCCGCGACCTTGTCCGCGGCCTTCGATCTTTTCCGGCATGGCGAACTCCAAATGCAGTTGGCAATCGCCGAACGGCTGCTTGGTCGTGATTCCACCTTTTGCGGCGGTGGCGATTCCGTCGGCGATGATCCACTGGTCTCCGCCGTTCCAGGCCGACAAGTCCGTGCCGTCGAACAGCACGATGGCATCGGATGGGATCGGCGCGGCGGATGTCGGGCCGGGACCAACATCAATCACCGCCGGCTTCGGCCAGAGGATGCCGCTCTTGTATTCTTCGACAAACGCGGCTCCCGCGACAGCACCAGCGAGTGTCAGTCCGAAACAAAGAACAGAAACGGTGTGGCAGTGACTCATGGCAATGATCCTTTCCGAGGAGGGGGGTCGGGAGTCTTTTTCAGGTCGGCGTCACTCGACTACGAGGTTATCTGGCGATATCGCCGACCTAAAAAAGACTCCCGACCCCTTCGCCCCATTTCAGTGGCCAGTAGCTGGGCGGCGGAGCTGTGACGGTGAGCGAATCGTAGCGGACGGGATGTTGGAAGGTCAGCGAGCGTGCATGCAGCGCGATCGGCTCAGCGCGCTGGTCTTCCAGAGGCGGATCGACCAACCGCCGCGTCGAGCCGTATTGTCCATCGCCAAGAATCGGCCAGCCGCGGCCGGCAAGCTGCACACGAATCTGGTGCATACGGCCAGTATGTGGTTCGACCTCGAGTAGCGAATGCTCTCCCCATAATTCTGATTCGCGAGTTGCCAGCACTCGATACGACAGTCGGCATTCGCGCCCCGCCGGCGTGTTGGCGGTGACGATTTCAGCGCGCGATTGTTCGGGCAACTTGAGCAACCAATCGGTCAACATTCCATCCGCCGGAGTCGGCCGGCCCGTCACGATGGCCCAATAAACCTTACGGACCTGCCGCTTCTCAAATTGCTCGGCCAGGCGCGCGGCTGCCTTCGAGTTTCGCGCGAAAACAATGACTCCCGAAACCGCTCGATCCAGCCGCTGCGGAATGCCGAGATAAACGTTGCCCGGCTTGTCAAATCGTTGCTTCAACCAGGCTTTCACTTCCGCTTCGAGCGACGGCACTCCGGCCGGTGCTTGTGTCAACAATCCTGCCGGCTTGTCGACGGCCACGACGGGACCGTCTTCCAATACGACGGACCACCCGAAGCCGCTCCTCAAATCAACTGTCATCGCAGATGACCTCGCCCAACAAAAAAACGCCGTGGCATTTGCCACGGCGTGAATTTCCCAAACCATCCATCGAAGCAAACTTCGACGAGTGGCAGTTGAGGACTACTTGTCTTCAGCCTTGGGCTCGTCCTTCTTGGCTTCGTCAGCCTTGGGCTCGTCCTTCTTGGCTTCATCAGCCTTGGGCTCGTCCTTCTTGGCTTCATCAGCCTTGGGTTCGTCCTTCTTGGCTTCATCAGCCTTGGCTTCATCAGCCTTGGCTTCATCAGCCTTGGCTTCATCAGCCTTGGGTTCGTCCTTCTTGGCTTCATCAGCCTTGGGTTCGTCCTTCTTGGCTTCATCAGCCTTGGGTTCGTCCTTGGGCTCTTCCGTCTTCGGCTCATCCTTCGGAGCGTCAGTCTCCGGTTTCGCCGCGCCGGTATCGGTTGACATATCCGGCACATCGACGCCACCACCGGTCGTTGAACCGGCCGGGATTCCGCCACCGTTGCTCTTCGGCGAACCCGATGGATTTGATGTCGATTGTTCACCACATCCGACGATCCACACACTGACACCCAGCAGGCCCACCAGGGCCGACAGCTTCAGGCACTTTGTCGCAAGCCGCATTTGGCTGCATCCTTTCGTTGAGAGTTTGATCAAAACCCGGACCCACTGGCCGAACCTCCCATTTCGATGTTCGGTCACCACCGGTCAATTGGCCCGCGACGGGTTGATCACTTCCGCGAGCCGACCGAGCTTCTCCCAGCCGGGAAAGCCCAAAGATTAAATGCCTTTGGCCGCAAGATTGCAACCAACTCGCTGAAATTGCACGCCAGGCCGGGCAGCATTAGCCAGCATTTCGCCGACTTGGGCAGAGATAAGATTAAAGGGTTCGCATGGCATTTAGACGACCGGCGACTAAAAATTGACCCGGCTGGGCAGTCGAGACAGCGTGTCGCCGACGGCCATCGAGATCAGCAGAGCAGCCATGACCCAGCCAACAATGGCGAATGTTCGCACCACCACAGCCGCATGATCCAGGTGCATGAATCGAACCGCGATCACCACCGTCTTGAGCATGGCGATCAACAACGCCACGACAATGGCCAACGTTCCCAAGGGAGTCAGTGATGCCGCTACCGTTGCGCCCAGCAGCACGAGCAATACGGCGTAAGCCTCGACCAATCGTCGAATGGAAGTCGAAGTGGAACTCATGACGCACCGCTCGTTCGATCAATCAGGTACAGCAGCGGAAACAGGTAGACCCAGACGATGTCTACCAGATGCCAATACAGTCCGACGTTTTCCGTCAGCGCCAGTGGCGGCATCTGCTTTTCAGTGAGCGGAATGGCGCTAGCCACCGGTCTCTCAGAGGCGACATTTCGCGGCGACAACCGGCGGCTAGCGCCATTCCGCTCAAAGTAATTGCCGTCCGGTTCCTGCTTGCGGGAACGACAGCGCCACAGCAGCCATGCGAGAACGCCGATGCCGATGACCATGTGCAAGGCATGCACTCCGGTCAGCACGAAATAGAAGGAGAAGAACAACTCGGCCGGCCCGGCTTGCGTCGCGTTGCCACTCCAATCGAAGCCAGCGCCGGGAACGAGTCGGTCGTGCCATTTGTGGCTGTATTCGACCGCCTTCACGATCAGAAACATGCTCCCCAATGTCATCGTGACGATTAGCCAGCCTGCCGTGCCACGCGGCTGTTGCAGCTCGCAACTTCGCACGGCCAGAGCCATCGTCAGGCTGCTCGTTAGCAGCACGGTCGTGTTGAACGTGCCGAGCCAGAGATCCAAATGCCGGCTCGCCAGCGCCCACGTTTCGTGATGCACCGAGCGATACACTGAGTACCCGCACAGAAGGCCGCAGAAGAACAAAACCTCGGTCGCGAGGAACACCCACATTCCCAGCGTCGCGGCCGAGCGTTGTTGCTCGGCAGTTTCAAAGTGATGAGCTAACTTGAAGGTTGAGTTGGACATGAAACTCTACGCTCGCTGCGAGCCGGGCGGCGTCAGCCCCCGGACTTTGCGTGATTGGGATTCTGTCCGGGGGCTGACGCCGGCTGACGCCGCCCGGCTCGCAAAATCTGCCGCCAAATCACTATGAGACGAAGGGATCGGCAGTTCTGTCGGAAATTCCTCTTCCGGGTCGTAGTCGTAAGCCTCAGAAACGACGATCGGCAGTTCCTCAAAGTTGTGCGTTGGTGGCGGCGACGGAGTCTGCCATTCGAGTCCGCAGGCTCGCCACGGGTTGTCGCCGGACTGGCGACCGTAACGCAGAGACCAGATCAGGTATCCCAACGGCAACAGATAACCGACTCCCAAGATCGACGCTCCGGCCGACGACATGACGTTGAGCACCTGGAACTCTTCAGGGTAAGCGTGATACCGCCGCGGCATGCCGAGGTATCCCAGCACGAACTGTGGAAAGAACGTCAGGTTGAAGCCAATGAAAATGACGACCGCCGCGAAGCGTCCCCAACTTTCGGGATACAGCCGCCCGGTCATCTTCGGCCACCAGTAATGAATGCCGCCGAGGTATCCCATCACCGAACCGCCCACCATGATGTAATGAAAGTGCGCGACGACGAAGTAGGTGTCATGGACGTGGACGTCCACGGCCAATGTCGCCAGAAACAGACCGGTCAGCCCGCCGATCGTGAAGAGTCCGATGAAGCCCAGCGCGTACAGCATCGGCGTGGACCACGACACCGATCCACCATGCAGCGTCGCTGTCCAATTGAAAACCTTCACGGCCGAAGGCACGGCGACCAACATGCTCAGAAAAGAGAACACGAACCCGGCGTACATCGACTGCCCGCTGACGAACATGTGGTGACCCCACACGAGAAATCCCAGCACGGCAATCGCCAGGCTCGAAAACGCGATGAAGCGGTAACCAAACACGCGCTTGCGAGAGAAGCAGGTCATCAGTTCGCTGACCACGCCCATCGCGGGCAGCCCCATGATGTAGACGGCCGGGTGCGAGTAGAACCAAAACAGATGCTGAAACAGCAGCGGATCGCCTCCCTTCGCGGGATCGAAGATCGGAATGCCGAAGCCTCGTTCGAGGCCCACCAACGCGACCGTCGCCGTTAGAACCGGCGTTCCGAGGACCGTGACCAAGCTCGTCGCATAGTGCGCCCATACAAACAGAGGCAGCCGAAACCAAGTCAGACCCGGTGCTCGCATCGTGTGAATCGTGACGATGAAATTCACCGCCGTGAGGATCGACGAGAATCCCACGATGAAGACGCCGACCGCCGCCGACAGCACGTTCGTGTTTCC
Organism: Planctomyces sp.; assembly: GCA_043775215.1. Lineage (GTDB taxonomy): Bacteria > Planctomycetota > Planctomycetia > Planctomycetales > Planctomycetaceae > SXKJ01. The sequence goes on from JAYVSP010000643.1 coordinate 6,676, forward strand.
GTAGGTGCTGCTGTAGGGCGTGTAAAAAGTCCAGCCGGTATCGACGCCGCCAGTCAGAATCGCCCACAACGTGAATAGGCCGCCGAGCATGAAGATGTACCAGCTCGCCAAGTTCAATCGCGGGAACGCGACATCGCGGGCACCGATCATCAACGGAATCAAAAAGTTTCCCAGCACCGCCGGCACCGCGGGAATCAGGAAGAAGAACACCATCACGATGCCGTGCAGCGTGAAGAGCCGGTTGTAGGTTTCCGGAATGACGAGATCGCCCTGCGGCGTCATCAGCTCCAGTCGGAAAAGAACCGCCGCCGCTCCACCGACAAAGAAGAAAAATGTCACCGCGAACAGATACAGAATCGCCACACGCTTGTGATCCGTGGTGAAGAGCCACGACCAGACGCTGTAGTCCGCGTTGAGGTAGTTGCGATTCATAGTCGGTGACTCAGGAGCGTGAGCGGTACGACGCTAGCCGCCGGTTGTGTGGATCGTGCAACGTTTCACCGGCGGCTAACCTGGATTATACATGGCCCCACACTAACCCGACGCGCAAGCGAGGCTCGGAGAACAACTTGGCCTCGCTTGCGCGTCGGGTTAGTGTGGCGCACACTGCGCCGAAATTACCCGTAACGTGAATAATCCCGGCTAGCGCCATGCCGCTCACTCTTCAGATTCCTTGGTTTTGGACAACGATTTCAGATATGCGATCAGTCGCAGCACGTCCGATTCGGAAATCTGTCCCTGATACGTGGGCATGACCGCTCGGTAGCCGGACAGGATCTGCTTCTGCGGATTGAGGATCGAATCGCGCAAGTACTGCTCGTCCGCAGTGATTTCATTGCCGTCGGCCAACTGCACTTTTTGGCCGATCAGGCCGGTGAGGGTCGGGCCGCTGCCGGACTCATCAGGACGATGACATCCCGCGCACCGGAAACGTTCGAAGAGTTTTCGACCGGCCACCTGCGGCGTTTCGGTACTGGTCCCTTCGAGCCACTGCGAATACGCACCGCGCGATAAGACGACGACATGGCCGCCCATCTTCGCGTGATCGGTGCCGCAGTATTCGGCACAGAAGAGATGAAACGAGCCGAGCCGAGTCGCCTCGAACCACAAGTCGGTGTAACGCCCCGGCAGCACATCCTGCTTCACGCGAAATGCGGGGACGTAGAAGCTGTGAATCACGTCTTCGGAGATCATGCGCAGCCGCACGGGCGTCTCGATTGGGATATGCAGTTCGTTGATTTCGCGACGTCCATTGCCGTGCTGAACCTTCCACATCCACTGCTTGGCGACGACGTCAATCCGCAGCGCGTTGCTCGGCGGCGTCTGCATGTCGAAGTACACGATCGCTCCCCAGCCGAACATCACCATCGTCAGCAGCAGCGGCACCGCAATCCAAGCCGCTTCGAGCCACACCTGATCGGTCGGCCCGCGTCGGCCTCGCTTCGCTGCTCGTCGATAGCGCGTCGCCAGGAAGAGAATCGACACGCAGATCAAAGTGGTGAAGAACAGACCGACGATCGTCAGGAACACGTACAACGCATCCACCTGTCCCGCGACAGTCGAAGCTCGTTCGGGAAAAAGTTGGAAGCCGCGTTCCATGATGAGGCTTTCTGTCAGATGTAGACGAGTCACTCCGTGACTCGAAGATTCCGGTCACGGAGTGAACGGTCTACTTTTCGGCGTTCGCGCCGCAGCATCACGGCGATGCTTGTGCCGAGCACCAAGACTGTCAGCACACCGCTACCCCGCACGACATTCAAAATGGCTATTCCGTATTTCCCGTGCGTCGGGTCGTACTGGTAGCAGAAGAGCAGCACTCGATCGGTCACGGTTCCAGTCTGTCCGTTCGAGGCTTCGACCAAAGACAGCCGCAAATCGCGCGGAGCGAATTCGACGCCGTACAAATAGCGCGTCACGCGGCCATCGGGCGTGCAAATCATGATCGCCGCCGCGTGAGCGAACTGGCCGGTCTGCTCGTCGCGCGTGGCGTTGAAGCCGACGGCCTCACAAAGCGTGCGAATCGATGCAGCGTCGCCGGTCAAGAAATGCCAACCGGCCTCGGCGTCCCTGCGGCCGTATCTTTTGAGGTACGTCGCCTTCTTCGCGGCCGCGAGGTCCGATGTCTCGGCTGGATCAATGCTGAACGTGATGATGTCGAAATCGGTCCCTGCCGAAAGCGTGAGCGTTCGCAGGCTGCGCACGAGACCCGTGAGTTCCAGGCCACACAACATCGGGCAACGGTAATAGACCGGCATCAGCACAACCGGCCGGCCGTGAAAGAATTCTCGCAGAACAACCGTTCGTCCGGACTCGTCACGCAGTTCCGTGTCGAGTGGCAGCATCGCTCCGAGTCGCGGCTCAATGCCGACCTCAACGCCGAGACGTGGCCGATCGGCGGCAATGGCGATGTCGGCTGTCAGCACGATGCACAACAGCCAAAGTGCTATGGCGACCCGGGCGGCGTCAGCCCCCGGACATGCC
>JAYVSP010000644.1:0-4000 GCA_043775215.1 Planctomyces sp.
ATTCTAATTGGCCTTGTTCGCTGTCCTGATCCGTGTTCAATCCGTGTTTCATCCGTGGCTTGAAAACTGGCCTCCCCGGAAAACCGGAAGAGCCTAGCACTTATCCCACTTCAACAATAAATATCCTTGTTCATCGATCGCAATTCTCCTTATCTTGACGATTGGAGGCTGATGATGGATCGGAACCATGCGTCGCGATGTTGTCAGCCCGTGTTGTCTCGGCGAGCCGCATTGCAAGCCGGGTCGATTGGATTGCTGGGGCTGGGACTGACCGAGTTGTCGGCCGCGAGGAGCTTGGCCTCGCCGCAGCAGGCGACGCCCGCAAAGTCGGTGTTGTTCGTGTTCCTCAGCGGTGGGCTGTCGCATCAAGACAGTTTCGACCTGAAGCCAGAAGCACCTGACGCAGTGCGTGGTGAGTTCACGCCGATTGCCACCCGCACGCCCGGCCTCAGCGTGTGTGAGCACTTGCCAAAGCTCGCTCAACAATCCGAGCAATACGCTCTTGTGCGATCAATTGGCACCGACAGCAGCGGGCATAGCGAAGCTTGTCACATGTTGCTGACCGGCCGCTTGGATTTTCCAGCCGGATTCAACGTCAACAACTCTCCCAGCCCGAACGAATGGCCGTCGTTGTTGTCGCAAGTGACTTATACAACGCGCGGGCGTAACAACCTGCCGCCCGCCGTCGTCCTGCCGCAGCCGAGCATCAACGAAGCGGGCAGTGTTCGCTCGGGACAGTTCGCCGGACGAATGGGGCCAAAGTGGGAGGCATGGCATATCGACATTGCCGCTCCCTGTGCTCTGGGCAACGGCGCGTGCCCGCACTGTTTTCGGTTCGACGACAACTCATTCGAGCACGGTTCACCAACAGTCTTCGACACACCGATGCTGACTCTACCGGATGGTGGATCATTGCGGCTGCATGACCGAGTCGGATTGCTCAGCGAAGTGGAGCGGCAACAGCAGCGGCTCGAACAGACGGCCGATGCCGCGCGGCTCGATCGACACCGGTTGCAAGCGCTGGCGGTGCTCGCCGATCCGAAGACGCGGCAAGCATTCGATGTCGAACATGCAAATCCCGCCACGATCGCACGCTACGGCAACAACAAGTTTGGCTTGTCGCTCTTGATGGCGCGGCGGCTCATTGAGGCGGGCGTCAGTTTGGTGCAGGTCAATCTCGGCAAGAATTCGTCGTGGGACACGCATCGCCGCAACTTCCTCAACTTGAAAAACAACCTGTTGCCGTACTTCGATCAGTCGGTGTCGGCGCTGCTGGATGACCTGACACAAAGCGGATTGCTGAAGACAACGCTGGTGATCGTGATGGGTGAGTTCGGCCGCACACCGAAGATTAACAAAGATGCCGGACGCGATCATTGGGGTCCGGCGAACTCGGCGCTCTTCGCCGGAGCCGGAGTGCGCGGCGGCACGGTGATCGGCGCGACCGACAAGCTGGCGGCCTATCCGATTGCCGACAAGCAGACTCCTGAAAACGTCGCCGCCACGATTTTCGAGACGTTAGGCATTCCGCATCAGGCCCAATGGGCCGATTTCGACGGCCGCCCGCACGAGTTGTATCGCGGCCAGCCGATCAGCGGCTTGTCGTAGGTTACTCCGTGCGCTGGGTGATCTGTCGCAAGCGACTGAGGACTCGCAGCGTGTTCGAGTAAGTCTTCCGCCTGCCGGCAATCAAATCGTCGAGCCGAGAAGAATTGCAACGCAAAGGACCGAAGAGTGCAAAGGCCGCCTTTGCGCTCTTCAGTTCTTTGCGTTGCTTACTTCCCCAGAATGTGCCCTCGACCAGCCACTGAAATGTCTGAAGAAATCAAAAAAAAGGCCGAGGTCGGTTGCCCGACCTCGGCCTCAGAAATTCATTCGATCTCGTTCGCGACATTTAGAACTTGAAGATGGCGTCGACTCCAAAGATCGTCGAGTCGCCATAGACTCCGTTGATGCCTGGGAGCGCACCCGCGACGTGACGGCCTCCGGGCGACCAGTTGTGTCTAATTTCCGGCCGAACCGTGAGATTCGCTGTCGGCTTGACATTCACGCCATAGGTCCACGTGTAGTAGGAAATGCCATCGGCCTTATACCATTCTTGGCGAGATCCAACCTTCACTTTGGTGTTGACCTCATAGAAGAGGTAATTGATCAAGCCGGTCGAATCACCAGCCACACCATTGGTCGCGAAGTTGGCTCCCGACAGGTTTGTGTTGAGTGCGTCAAACTGATGCACTGACAAGATCTTGTCTGTCCACTTATGGGACAGGATAAAGCTGCTGATGGCACCCGTACCGCGCCAGCCAAATTCGCCATATCCACCGGCATAGGTCAGCGTCGTTTTGTCCGTGGCCGCGTAGGTCGCGCCGATGATGCCCATGCTGCCGCTGTTGAACTGGTAGAATCCTGTGTCCCAACCGAATTCATAGCCAGCAATGATCGTCAACTTATCGTTCGCCTTATAGGTCGCCAATGCACCCGTGTGGGTGAACGGCTCACTGTTGTAAAACGTAATCTGACGGCTCAGGAAGAAGTTATCCGGTGAAGTGACCACTTCGTACCCGATCGGGGTATAGAAGTGACCGGCTTTGATGGACAAGTCGCCCATCGCCACTTCGCCATACAACTGCGGCATGGCCCATTCGTAGCTGCCGTGATCCCAACCGTTGAGATAGTCCCAGTGTCCAGGATTGATATTTCCGAACGACTGAGCCTCATTGCCGTCCACACCATACATGAGGTCAGCTCGATAGCCCCAATCGAACCCTTTGGTGCCGTCGGCGACCTTAGCTATGTACACATACATCTGATTCAAATTGAACCGATTGTGTTCATGCTGACTCAGGAATGGACCGTTTCCGGTGAATGATCCATCCGGATGATTCTGGTATCCAAACTGGACCCAACCACCGACCGTCGTGTTCTTTTCTTTCAGGCAATTCTTCCCGCAATCGTCGTCAAACAGCGACATAACGGTCCAGGGATCTTTCGCGGGCTCGCCACTGTCGCAGAACAAACCTCCGAGCCATCCACTGCCATGACCACAGCCGCAGTTGTCACCACAGCCATTTGCACAGCCCGTCGCCGCACAGCCATTTGCCGCACAGCCTTCCGCCGGCGCGGCACATGAAGTGGCACAGGCACTTTGACAGTTCATTTGTTGCAGTTGCTGAGCCAGGCGTTCTCCGGCTCGCTTATAGATGTCATCGCAGCACTGCGGCTGACACGCGGCGGGTGCCGGAGTTGCGCAGCTCGCGTCTTGGGCAAAGGTCACCGAATCCGACGACACACCGACACTCCCGAGCAAAACCAGAGCGCCGACGGATCGCTGCACCAATTTCAAAATCCTACTATATTGCATGGTCCTCTCCTGGATCACTTGGGGCGAGACATTTCCTAAATTCCGGACGAACTCAAAAACCCCGTCGAGCGAGCACTGTGTGGCTGAGTTATCCAACGCAACTTATCGGAAACGTCAGATTGCATTTCTCACCCAATCGTTTGCTCTTGTCAGAACCTTTGGATTTCTCATCACCCCTCTGGCTCGCGAATTCTCCGCGACCGGAAATGTTCACGCAGTCGACGAACCGTGCGCCGCCAGCGGCAGAAAGTGCAGATGGGATCGTTGTAAAATACGTGCGATGCCCCGAAACCAGCAGAGCTTGCCGATCCGCGCAGATGGACGCGTCAATCCGCCATCGCCGATCCACCGCAAGACGTCTTTAGAAAGACTTGCGGAAGTGTTCTCGTATCAGTTTTTTCGTGGGAGAAACTTTTGGTTGCCACGTAACAGTTTGACGGCTTTACCGATTCGCGTTACGAAGTCGGGAGGGCGATGCGCGATGCTCCTGTCGAGCCGTATTCACATCGTTCGCAAGCGACGCGATTAGACTGCTTCGAGTCCGAAAGTTGTTGCAATTGAGTCAAGTTTTCGCGGACTGGGGGAGGAAGGTAAAAAATGGTTGGGTAAAAGATGGGAAGAAGCGGAACACGAATTCTT
>JAYVSP010000645.1:0-9120 GCA_043775215.1 Planctomyces sp.
CTAAGGATCGGCGCAGGAATTACTGTCGTGGCTGGGGCGTCCCGCCCCAGTGCTGAGGCGAGACGCCTCAGCCACGATCAGACAGTTATTGATGCGCCGATCCTAACGCGTTCCGGCTGATGGTGAATCAAACATCGACAATCGACACGAATCACGCACGGTCATTTAGTTCCCGCGGTCGCCGAATGACCGAGCGAGGCTGTTGGTTTACTTCGAGGCTGCGTCGAGCTGCGTAACACTCCAGGTTGCATTTCGCCAATGCATTCACGGTCTCAGGTTGGCCACACCGACCGAGCGGCCGTACTGGCCCAGCAGATCCGCGGGCGTCAGGCCATAGCTGCGAGTCAAAGCCTCTTCGAGCGAATAGCCCTCTTTGATTCCCACGATGAACGCCTTGTAGCGTCCGGGGTCGATTTGCAGCATGAAGTTCGTCAAGTTCGATGCGACGCCGTATTGCCATGCTTGCAGGTCGGCTCGGTCGTCGAAGAAGTTGACGCCCAGCGAGCTGGTACGGCGAATGATCTCCAAAGCTTCCTTCTGACGCTCAACGACCGCTTTGCCGGAGCGGACGACGGCACCGGCGATCCAATCGGCGATTCCTTCGTTGATCCACGGCGGGATATGCACGTTCGACCGCAAGCGATGCAAGAAACCATGCGCCGTTTCATGCACCAGCACGGCCGCGAACTGAGCCGGATCGTTGCCGCGGTAGACGGAGATGATCGCTTTTCCGTCGCTGGATGCGTGATGCAGTCCCTGAGCACCCTCGGCATTCGGGTTGTCCATGAAGGCTTGCTCGAAGGCCAGGAACGATTCCTTGTTCAGGAACGCCACGATGATGCACTTCCCCAGCCAGATGTTCTTGTCCTTCGGGACGCCGAACGCCTTGCACAGTTCCAGATACATATTGTCGAGGTAGGCAACATACGGCCCGACTTGATTCAGCGGCATGTCGGTGAAGAACAGAAAGAACTTCGTCTCATGCAGCCGCGTGGGAAACTGATAGTTCGCCTGCACCTTCAGCAAGAACTCTTTGTAGTCGGCGATCGTCTGTGCCCGCTCCTCGTCAGACGGATCGGTCCACAATTGGTGGCGCGACGCTTTGAGCCGTTCGTTGACATCGACGTCGCGGCGCGTGACGTCGATCAACACGTGTCCCTTCTTGGCAGGATCGAGGATCACGTCGTAGTCGTTCTCGCCAGAGCGAATTCGCGCGACGGTGCCGACCACCAGTTTCTGCTTCTTCTTCCCGTCGGCATCCTGCACGGCGAGCGACTTGAGCGTTTCCTCTCCCTTGCCAAGCGCAGCCTCCGTGATTTCATAGTCCGTCAGAGTCTTGCCATTGACCAGCGCGAGTGTCACCGATTTCCCGGCCGCGACAGGCGATTCCTCACCCGTCAGTTGAGCGGCATATTTCCAGAAGTCGTCTTCCACGTCCGGCGAATTCTTGGCGGAGGCTTTGCTCTTCACTTTTGAGCTTTGAGCAAGCAACAACTCGATTGGACACAGGCAAATCACGATGATCGTGACGATCAACGGCAATCCGAATCGATGAATTCGACAAGCCCTCAAGAGTCCTGCATTCATTCGTCGTCTCCTTCGATTCGTCGTGGCTGTTCGATTCGAGGCGGTGCGATAACGACGAATCGAAGGAGACGGCGAATGGGAACAGGCTGGCGAATTCTCTCCGCATCGGTCACAAGATGTCTGCGACGTGACGCACATTGCAACCGCCCAACCCAGAGACCACAAGACTGACGATGACACACAGACTGAAACCGAAGAAAGGACCGGGCCGCAAGGCGTCTCGCCGCGAGATTGCGCGAACGCCCGCGCCGTCGAAAGATTCGCTGCTCCGAAGCGCGCTCGATGAGGTTCAAGGCGAGCAGGTTTTGTGTACGACGCTCAGTCGTGCCTCGTTCGCAGCCGCGGTCGCAGACAGATTTCCGGAGACGCAGGTCACCGGATTTTTCTGGGATGTGTTTTTAGCTCAGCAGGCTCGTGACGAAGTCGCCGAAGGCCGGCCGAACCTGTCGATCGTGTGCGAGACAGATCTGCCCGAAGGTCCGTTCGACACGGTCGCGTTTCCGTTTCTCAAACAGGGCGAGGCAGAGCTGACTCGCGAACTGTTGCAGCAGGGACACGAGCGGCTGAAGATCGGCGGAAAGATGCTCGTCAGTACCACCAACCCGCGCGACACGTGGATGCGCGAGCAACTCGAAACGCTGTTCGCCAAAGTCACGCCGCGACCACATTCGCACGGAGTCGTTTATCTCGCGACCAAAACCGCGCCGCTGAAGCGAGTCCGTGACTTCACCGCCGAGTTCGCCTTTCGCGATTCCGGCCACATCGTCAAAGCGATCAGCCGGCCGAGCGTTTTCAGTCATCGCGATCTGGATATCGGCTCGCGTGCATTGCTCGAAGCCACGCTGTTGCCGAAGGCCATCGTGAAACCGGGAATGCGCATCCTCGACATCGGTTGCGGAGCTGGCACGGTCGGCATCGCGCTCGCGCTGCGAACGCCCGGCGTTCACGTTCATGCGGTTGATTCCAACCCGCGAGCCTTGCAATGCACGGCGCGCGGTGCGGAATTGAATGGCTTGCGAATTCTCAATCGCTTGCCGAAGCCGACTCAACCGGTCGGCCGCGTTTCCAATCCGACCAAGCAGGTTGAAAACCTGCTCCACGAAGAGGCGACATCCACGCTCTCGACTCAACTCGACGCCGACGGCAACATCCCACTGCCCGGCAGCTTCGATCTCGTGATGGCCAATCCGCCGTATTTCTCACACTGGGCGATCGCCACCATCTTCGTCGAAGCCGCGGCCAAAGCCCTCAAGCCCGGCGGCCAACTCTTCTTGGTCACGAAGAACGCCGAATGGTATCTCACCAACCTGCCGTTCGTACTGGCCGATGTCGAAGCCCGCGAAGTACGTGACTATTTCGTCGTCACCGCCCGCCAACGCTCGCGAAAGTAAAACGATACAGTCCCAGTGCGATGTGCTAAAGTGGACCCACATTGATGTCTGGGTAGCCACGCTCGCCAGAGCGTGGGCAAATGGCCGAAAAACCCACGTTCTGGCGAACGTGGCTACATAGTGTTCTGCGGAACCACTTAGGAATCATTCGGGCGAGCACAGTTTGGGACGGGCACAAGCGAACCGTCCAGTTCGATGCCATAGACTTGGCGGAGTCGGCTGGTGGTGGCCGCGACTTCAGAGTCGATCTGGTCGGGGCGGATCACACCTTCGTCGGCTAGGAGCGTGGCCAGTTCGTGTAGTCGTGGCTGATCGAGCGTGGGATCGAAGATGAGGAGCAAGCGGCGTTCGACAAGGTCGCTCAGCGTGCGGACCCACTCGTGGCGGATGATCGAACGGACGGAGTTTCGTGCAGAGGTACTGAGTTGGGCATACCGAGTATCAGGTTCAGAAATCGGAGTACTGGTTACTGAGTCCGATGGGCTTACAACACGATCTTTCGGCAGCATTCTCTCGCGAGAACTGGCGCTTCGCGGGAGCCGCAGGCGGGCGAGCACTCGGTCGCAGACCTCTTCGGCAAGTGCTCGGCAGGTGGTGAGCTTGCCGCCAATGAGCGTCAGGATCGGCAGCGGGCCGCGCGTGTTCTCGTCGATCCAGTGGCCGCGCGGAATGGAACTGGGCGAGTCGGCTCGGCCGAATGGCAGGGGGCGCACGCCGGAGTAGCTCATCTCGACGTCGTCGCGAGTCAGCCGCGCGGCGGGGATGACTTCGTTCACCAACTCAATCAAGTAGTCAATCTCACGTGGTTCGGCGACGGCCGCTTCCGGTCGCGCGTCAAACGGCTCGTCCGTTGTGCCGACGAGCGTTCGATTCGCGCCAAACGGCAGCACAAAGACCATGCGGCCGTCGCTCGCTTCGGCATAGATGCCGTCATCGCCCAGTGCCGCTCGCAATTCGCGATTCGCCGTGACGAAGTGGCTGCCCTTCGTACCGCCGAACAGTTTTGGGGAACCGACTCGCCAATCGGCCAACGTCGCATCGCCCCATGCTCCGGTTGCGTTGATGATAATGTCCGGGTGGATCGTGATCGGTGCGTTGCGGCCCAGCCGGTCGATCAGTCGTACCTCGCGGCCGTGGAATTCGGCGAGCGTGTGTGTGTGGACGTTGAAGTGCAGTTCTCGTATTCCCTCCGGCCCCTTCTCCCCTGATGCGGGGGAGAGGGAGCGAGTCGCAGACGCGAGTTGTCGGGCATCGTTGAGCAGCGCGATGGTGAATCGTTCGGGTGAGTGAATCTGAGCGTCGAAGTATTCGCACTGCCAACGGTATTGCGAATCAAACGCCGCGGAACCTGGGAGCACATTAGTCACATCAGTCCTGTTGGTCCGATCCGCTCCCGATGGAATCAGGAATTCGGCGGCGAGGCGGTCGTACATCCAGATGCCCAGTCGGATCAGCCACAGGCCGCGCTCGCGAGCGTTCGGAAAACAACGCAGCCAGAATCGTCCGAGGCACGAACGATCCCAGTCGAAAAACGTCAGCATACTCCAGACCAAGCCACCGCAGCGGCGTCGAACGGGAATCCTCAGTCGTAGTGGTCGCACAAAATCGGGAGCGGTTCGCAGCAGGATGGCTCGCTCACGCAGGGATTCGCGAACGAGTGCGATGTCGCCTCGTTCGAGATACCGCAGTCCGCCGTGGATCAACCGCGACGAGCGTGACGTCGCACCGAACGCGATGTCATTCGCATCGACCACGACAACTGAGAGGTCATTGAGAACCAACTCGCGCGCGACCGCCGCGCCGTTGATGCCGGCTCCCACGACGAGCACCAGGGGCGTGGGAGGAGGTGGAGTGGTTGGGAGGTGAGGAGGTGAGGAGGGGGTGAGACCACTTTCTCTGAGCAGGTCATCGGCCATTTCTTGTCACCCTTCCTCCCAACCGAATCACTTCCCAACCACCACCTCATTTCGCGGGGAGGGAAGGAACGGCCTTCAACAGCTCGCGGGCTTGGCGGAGGTCGGGGTGCAATGCGCCGAGCGTGGCGGCGAAGGCGATTTGGAGTTGAGGGTCAGACTCTTGGCGGGCCGCCTTGCGGAGTTCATCTGTTTGCAACTCGGTGAGCATCACGCCGTGACGCTGAAAGTGGGATGTGAGTTGTGAGAGGGCTCGTTCGCGAACGGGGACGGGGCGTGACGCGGCGATCGCGATCTCGAAGAGTTTCGATTGCGCCGATGCGGTGCCGATCGCACCGAGGGCGAAGACGGCGGATTCGGCGAGTTCGACGTTGTTGGTCGCGGTGAGCAAGGCGTTCTCGGCGGGTTGAATGTCAAAGATTGTCCCGCGACGGCGATCGGCCAATTGCACGAGCCAGAACAGTGCAGCGTCGCGCGTCGCGGTGCGTTGCGGCTGTGTCATTGCGTCGGCTTGCCATTGTTTTAGAAACGGAGCGATTTGCCGTTTCATGTCGGCGGCCGAGCTAACTTGTGTGACAAACCGGACCCGAGCGAACGATGTGGCGGTACGCTCAATGCGGTCTCGCAGCTTGTCGTCGCCGTAGATCACGATCGGGATGTATGCCGTGCGCGCGTCGGATCGCAGGTTGGCCAACGTTTGCGACAGTTCCCAGCGCGCGACGTTGGCTTCGATCAGGAACAGGCCGACGTCGCCTCGTTCGGTGGCGATTTTGAAGCCGTCTTGACCAGTTTGAGCCGTGGCAGGTTCAAAGCCCATTTCGTGCAGGGCGGCGGACATTGAGGTGCCTCGTTGTTCACTGGCATCAATGGCGATGCCGCGGGCTTTGCCGCTGTCGTTCAACGCGCGAGCGAGCACGTCGACCACGCGACTCGCGCCACGAAACGGCGTGGCGGGATCCCACGTCAGGATCGTCACCGCAGCCGCGAATTGCACACGTGGCTCGGGATGATTCAACGCCGCGACGACCGGAGCAGGCTTGCCTTCGGCTGATTTCAACAGATGAGCCGATCCAGTTTGAGCCAAGACATTCAAGGCGGTGACGGCGGCCACGGATTGCTCGGCCGACATGGCTTCGACAAGTGCTTGCTGCATGACTTCCGGGCCGAGCTGCAATCCGAGATGAAACGCGGAACCCGGATCGGTACGGACCGCCGCGCCACGTCCGGCGTCATGTAGTTCGGTGGCCATGATGGCGGTCCAGTACAGCGCGTGCAGATCCGCTCGCTGCGACGCGAGTTCAAACGCCTCGCGAGCCTGCCGCGTGCCGACTCGGATGGAGGCAGTCTCGGTCGAGACGGGGGTCATCGCCACCGTGCGGGCTTGTTCGTCCCAGCTCCAGAGCTCCACCTGACCGTCATCGTTCAGCGGCCATTCGTGTTGCAGCCGCAGGTGCCGCCGCGCGGACTTCGCCAATTCGGAGAAGGCTCCGAACGGCGTAACCTCGGCCGCGCGGTTCACGGATTTCAACAGCAGCCGCGCGAGTGCTTGCTTCGCTGCCAGTTGCACGCCAGCCGGCTGAGACTCCTCGAAGGCCGGATGCCACAACTGGACCACAGCCTGTGTGTCGCCGAGCCAGCCGAGGGCTTCGATGACGGTGGCTCGCAAGTCAGCGTTCGGGGCGTCGACCGCTCCCAGCAAGACGGGCACCACTTCGCGATTGAGCCGCGTCAGCGTGTACAGCAGCAGCTTGCGCTGCGCGTCATCTTTCGAGGAGTTGAGCACCGACACAACTCGCGCGGCGGCAAAGGTGCCGGCGTTTCGCAATTGAAGAATCGCGACTTCTCGTTCGGCGGCGGTCTTGCCGAGATCGGCAATCAGCCGGTCGACGCGTGCTGGATCCTTGGTCCCTTTGCGAAACGCTGCATTGACCATTTCCAGCAACGTGATCGACTCGGGCTGAAGCGTCCGGTCATTCGACAACCGCAGGAACAACGCCGGGCCATACTTGTCGCGCAGCTTGAGCAACATCGCCTCGTCCAACTTGGCCTGCATCAGCTTCTGCAAATACAGATGGGCGAGGTTCGGCCGCGCGAGATCGGTCATCAATACGACGGCATCCATCAAGGTTTCGGGCGTCCGCGGCTCCTTCAACAGCGGGTTGTCTTCGAGCTTTGGCGCGTCGGCGGGCTTGGCCAGCGGGTCGGCGTCTTGTGCTGGTGCGAGACGCGCGACGCTCAGGCACAACGTCAGAGCGATTGAAAACATCGGCATCCACGGATAGCGGACAGTCATGGTTGTGCTCCCGGAGGCGACTGTAGTCCAGGCCCTTGTGGCCTGGAGGATCCGCCCGAAAAGGATCATCCGCCCCATAAAGGCGATCATCCGCCCACGAAGGGTCGGACTACGAGGAATTGCAATCACCCACCTCTATCTTTGTTCGGACGGTGGCCTGACAAGAATTGCCCCGAAACTCAGAACTTCTGAACGCACCAGCGTTGCCTTGGCCGGACCCTGCCCGCAAGCCCGCATCGCAGTTGAGTTATGCCGCCTGCAACAATTGTCGCAGTAATGAGGCCGCCGGACTGTTTGGATGGAGCGCGACGCCGAGTTCAGACAACACCCGGACGTTGTGGTTTCTTAGAACTGCTGCATCAACAAGCTGTCGGATTTCGGGAAATAGAGATTGATGATCAAGGATTGTTGATTGTTGATTGTTGATTGTTGATTGTTGAAGGAGGAAGAAACTACCCGAAACACAGGTGCTTTGACTTCAAAAATCAACAATCCAAGATCATCAATCTCTATTCCCCGATCCCCGGACCTCGACACTTATTGATGCCCCGGTCCTTCGCGAACTGCGCGACCTTCCCTTGTGGGTCGGTCGATTCTGATTCTGCGGGATTTTGGTCCACCGACCAAGGTGTCGAGGTCTTGCTCCCATCCGTGTGGCCTTCTTATCCGTGTGGGTCGGCGTTCTTTGGGATCGGTCAAGCTCTGGCAACGCAGTCCCACACGGATAAACACGGATGGGAACTACTCAAGTCCCAGAACAACCCCATTTTTATCTTACTCTTCTCGCCCGCGAGAATTTGATTCAACTGCAACAACATTCGGAAGCAGAGGAGTCTAACACGAACAACTAGCAGGCCCTCGCCAAATTGGCGGCGGCTGGTTGAGACGTTCCGGATCGACCGATAAAATGTTTTGCTCTCGATGTTGTTCATCGGTTTTTTTTGTGCGGGTGCTGCGTGATGTCTGGTTCCGAATCGATTTGGTCGTTGGCCAATCAAGCCTCTGAATCATTGGAGGTCTTCCTGCTCGGCGCAGTGGACTTTGAGTCTTCGCTGCGACTGCAGGAGCGGTTTCGCGATGAAGTGATGCAGAGACAAGATCGGCTCGGAGGATTGTTCGTTTGCGAACATCCGCCGATCGTGACGATCGGCCGCGAGGGAAGTCAGACGCAATTGTGTTGTGATGTTTCGGAGTTCAGCAAGTTGGGTATCGACGTCCGGTGGCTGAACCGAGGGGGCGGGGCGTGGGTGCAATGTCCGGGGCAATTGGCGGTGTACCCAGTGATTCCGTTGCAGCGTCGCGGGCTGGGGCTGGCCGAATATCGGAAGCGGTTGGAACAAGCCGTACTCGACGTCTGCCGCGAGTTGTGCGTTGCGGCACATCGCATCGACGAAGAACCAGGAGTGTTCTGCAAGCTGGGTCAATTGGCGACGGTCGGAGTCGCAGTGCGGTCGTGGGTGTCTTCTCACGGCCTGACAGTCAATGTGCGGCCGGACCTGTCGCTCGTCCGCCAAACACGGCCCAACATTCGCGGCCTAAGAGCGACTTCTCTCGAAGCTGTCCGGCAACGTCCGACGGTGATTCCTAAAGTCCGAGAAAGCCTGATCCGCAATCTCGCCGAACGCTTGGGCTACGAACAGACACACGTCTATACCCACATTCCTGGTCTGAAACGCACACGGCGCCGAGTCGTCGTCGCACTCGGCGAGTGAGCGGCACGGCGCTAGCCGGCGTCAGCCGGCGTCAGCCCCCGGACATCCCCACTTCTGAAGACATATTTTGGAACATTAATCCCCGCTGATCTTCACTAATGACTCCAGGTTGCTCTGCCTTGATTAGCGGAGATAAGTGCCGATTAGTGTTCCTGTTCTCTGCGTCCGTGCTCCGGTCTTCTGTCTTCAGGCCCGAAGGGACGTCACTCGAAAGCCCAGGGCAA
>JAYVSP010000646.1:0-4144 GCA_043775215.1 Planctomyces sp.
CCAAGCCCAGCATCGCGGCGAAACCGGTCTGAGCCGCCAGAGATGTGCCACAGTTCAGCCAGAATTGAGCCACGCTCGAAGTCAGCGCCAGCCCACTCAACAGGCCAATCAGTCCGTTCCGCCAGCGCAATGTCTGCATGGGCATCCTTGCCGAGATTGAATGGTTCGTGCGTTCAAAATTCAAAACTGACAGAGCAAGATTTCGGTGCCGTCCCAGATCCGTGGCCGCCAATTTGAACGCACAACCCCTTGCGATTTAACGGCGAGACGCCCGTCGCTGGTTTGTACCGCAACTCGAAAAACCACGGCAAGTCCAGATGCCCGCAGAGCTCGCTGGTGAGCAGATAGCGCTGCGTGTGCGGAATTTTCTTGATCAAGCCGTGTGCTTTCAGGATGCTCAGCAGACGTGACACTTTTCCGGCTTGGCGACGGCGGTCGGTATTGTCGGTCGGTGCGACAAACAGGAGTTCGCGGAGGTCGCGGTTACGGAAGCCGCTGATCAGGAATTCGCCGTGGCAGACGGCACAATACAAATTCCCGTGTTGCTGTCGCTCCGCGAGACCTCGCTTCAACGCCTCACCGCCGCCTAAAATCCACGCGAAAAAACATCGCCTTCGGCGATAACAATGTAACGCGGTGAACGAGATTCGCTCTCCGTTTGGTTTCCAACGGACACAAGGCGTGTTCCACCAATGAAAGCTGACCGACTCCTACCGGCTGTTCCTGTTGAGCGTCTCTCGCCGTGGGAAACTCTGGCCGGCTTGTTCGATGACCAATGTGACCACATCAATCCCGCATCACGGTCGGTACTTCGGGGGATACGGGCGAGTTCGCCGTCGCCGCCATTCGCTCGTGGTGGCAAACATCGGGAGCGACTCTGTTCGCCGGCACCCACGGGAGCGGGGCACGTTCCGACCGAGGAAACGCACCGGCTCAGAAAAATCCGTGAGGAGGCGATGCAACGACTCACGCGGCGCGGTCAGCAATTGATCGAGGTGATGCTGGCGAACCGGGAACTCAATTTGGTCGAGGGGAGCTTGTTGTGGACTCACGGGCAATTCGAGTTCGGACAGAACGAGCGTTTCTTCTGGGAGAGCATTCCGCGGCTGAATCAACTCAATCCGAAGTTGCGCGGCGGCGAGCCGCTCGATGAAATCCGACGAGCCACGCGGATAACACGCGACTTTTGGGGCAAGAGTCCCGCCAGCCAATCGAAGCTCTGGAGCAGTCAGGCCGCCAGCCTCGTGATGATGATCGGCCGGCCCCCATTTGCGCGGACCGATCAGTACGACCACTCGCGAACGTTTCGTGACATCGAGCGTCTGGTCACGGAATGTCATCACCCCCGCTGGCCGATCCCTGCGCTGGTCGCGGCTGGGATGCCGGACAAATCGGGATTGAATCGCACGCCGTTCAGCGCTGGCGGGAATCAGAACTACATTCAGGTTTACAAACTCGATCCCGATCTGCTGCTCGCGCATTACGACCGGCTGATCGAATCGAAGCAGCCGTGGGCCGAGTTCTACGGTCGCTGCGGTCTGTGGGGCGAAGCGGTGCGGACGCGGTCGAAATCGAAAGCCGAGATCAATGCTGAGTACGAGTCGCTGCAAAAGTTTTTGATCACTTGGCGCAAGAAGTATCCCGACAGCGATGACCTCATCGCTGATATCGACCTGATTCTGACGACCGTCCGGAATGCGAACGAGAGCGCGGTCGCGGAGTCCATCACCGTGAAAACACCGCCAGCGCCGTCCGTCGGGGGTCAGCGACCAAGTCCGTCGGGCAAGGAGCAACAGCCGCCGAGCGATCTGCCCATCGCGCGCTTCGAGCCGGTTGACGACACGCCGGCGCCGTTCGAGGTGATCACGAATTGCGGCGACAAGCTGGATGCCGTTTGGAACAGCGATCATCTCTGGCTGATGCCGGTCGAGGGCGAGCTGCAGCCGATCTTCGACCGGCCGCAACTGGCGATGAAATACTCGCGCGATTTCCTGCACGATGTCCATTTTGACGGTCGCTGGTTGTGGGTCGTGACGGCGGAATCCGGCTTGCGAGTCTTCGACCTCAGCGGCCAGATGCTCGGTCACTTGCCGGCGCAATCGTCGAAAGAGAACTCGCCCGACAGCGACACACTGATCGCCAACGCAACGCAGCTTCCGCCATTCGATCCGAAACCGTACCCGTTGCACAACGAACCGTTTCCGGGCATCGCGACACGGACGGCGACGTCGCTCAAGATTCTGCCATTCGGCGAGGGACGTTGTGTTGTCGCGGCGAATTACGGCCCGCTGCATCGGCTATGGATCGCCGTCGTCACCCTGAAACCGGCCGGCTCGTGGGAGGTCAAGATCGTTCAGGAAGGGACCAAGGTTCCGCAAGTCGGCGACGTCCAACAATTTCAAAACGCGGACATCGCCACCGAAGCGATTTGGCTCACGCGCTTCGAGAAGCCTCAACCGATTCCGCGACCGTTGGCCATTCTGGGCCGCAAGATCTCGCCGTTTCACACGAATCAAGTCCCGCCGCTGGCGATCGATCTCACGTCGTTGAAGGTCACAGCGCTGCCGGGCAACTTCCGCGAGGACGGAGCCTTTTGGCTGCCAGTGGTCGCGGCCAATGGCCGGCTGATTCAAAACACGAATCACCTGTTTGAAACGATCGAGCCGATCTTTCAGAAACCGGACGCCCCGTGGAAGAGCGAACTCTTCATCGCGTCGCCGAAACGAGACAACACCATCACCGTGCAAGGCCGGTTCGTCATCAATGGCGACAACGTGCTCGTCGTGACGTACCAGGGCTGGGCGCGGCTCAACACGCAGACTTGGAAGTTCGACCTCATCGGCCCCCGACCGCTCCCAAAACAACATCGGTTCGCCTACCAAGGCTCATCGGTCCATCACGGCCTCGTCGCGTGGAATCGAAATTCCCCGCTGCATCGAGTGATCCTGAACGACGAACCGTCCAATCCACCGTCGGAAACAAAGCCATGAAGTTTCGCCGTCTCGTCATCCTGCTCGCATCGGTGTTGTTCGGGCTGTTGTCCGATCGACCATTGCCAGCGGTCGAACCGATGGAAACGTTTGTATTCCGTCGCTGGGCGATCCTGCCCGCGCCAGAAGTTCGCGATGCGGGCCTTTCGGACCTGTTGACCGCCGAGCTGTCGCGGAAGTCGATTGAGTTGGTGGAGCGCGAACAGCTTGATGCCGTCGCGAAGGAAATCGAACTCGCGAAGCTGCTCGGCGCGGATGCGGCCGCGCAGCGGTTGAAGGTCGGGCAACTGGTGAAGGCCGTGCGACGTTTCGGACAACCCGTTGGTTGACATTCTCCAGCGACGGCGTTTCACTCCCGCCCACTTGGACAGTTCTGTCCGTTTCGTGAGTTCTACAGACCGCTCGCTTCTGCTCTGGGAATATTCGATGAATCGCGCACGCCGCAATAGTGGCAATTGCTTTCATCGTGGGACACGGGTGGCTGTCGCGTCCACGATGCCCGACGTTTCCGTTTCGGGCGGTCTACGCTCAACCACTTCGCAACGATCTTGCGCAGTCTTCTGTGTCGAACCAGCATGGCTGCGCTGACTCCTTCTTGTTGATGACCGCAATTTCGCGACCTTCTTTTGTGCGTGTAGTTCATTGAAGGGAAGTGCCCATGCTGTTTCTTAATTGGCTATCCGCTTTGCATTTCACTCTGTCTCAGCGAAAGCGGGCGCGTCGATCAATTCGACGGCAGCGAGACCGGTTCCACTTTCCTTGCGAAATTCAACACCTTGAGCCTCGAATTGTGCTCGATGCCGACCCGATGTTGTCGATCGGCGATGCGTTCACGACCGAAGGTATGATGGGTACGGCCGAATTCACGGTCACACTCTCGTCATCCAGCGTGAACACAGTGACGGTGTCCTATGCCACGAGCGGCGGTACCGCGACGTCAGGCACCGCGACAACAGGCGACTTCACGGCGACCAGCGGCACGCTTTCATTCGCGCCCGGCGAAACGAGCAAAACGATCTCAGTCCCGGTGAGAGACGATGGGGATGTCGAAAGCCCGGAAGCGTTCGTGGTGAACTTGAGCGGTCCGTCAGGGGCGACGATTGCCGACGGACAGGGCGACGGGAATATCTACGACAATGAGCCATCCATCAGCA
>JAYVSP010000647.1:0-9415 GCA_043775215.1 Planctomyces sp.
CCGCTTCCGATGCGAACCAAATTACGTACTTTTTCTGATTCGTTCACAAGCTCGGAGCGACCGGACTACGTAGCTCAGTCGCTCCGCGACTGAGATTCACAGCGGGCAGTCTATTTCTTCTTCAAGGCGAACTTCGCGCCGCGGTAGGCGGAGAGTTGCGTGGATTTGTACTTGAGCGCGGCCTCAAAGTGCGCTTTTGCGACATCCGTTTGTCCGGCGAGCAGTTTGCGTTGGCCAATGAAGAACTCGGCTTCGCAGCTTTGCGGATCAGTGGCTTTCGGATCAACCGTGTTGATTTCTTTGCGGAGTGCGGTTTCAGATTGCTTGTCGGCGAGATAAATCAACAGCGCATCGCCCCAGAGGCGTTTGTCGGCGGGAATGGCGAACAGGCTGGCGAACTTAGCGTCGGCTTCGGGCTTTTGACCGAGGTACAACATCGTGAGATATCGCCACGGAAGGAGGAACCGGAGTTGCGAATCGAGTTCAAACGCTTTGTCGAATTCCTTGAGGGCGTCTGATTTCTTGCCGCCGAAGAACAATGCGAATCCGAGTTCTGCGTGGCCGACGGGATTCTTATTGTTCCACTTCAACACGTCGGTATAGTCCTTGATCGCGCCGTCAATGTCGCCGCGAGCAAGTTTACTGCCAGCACGCAAACTGATGACATTCGGCTGAGCGGCGTTGATCTTCAGCGACTCGGTGAAGTCATTCTCCGCTTCTTCAAAATTTCCTTGGTTCATCAGGGTGAAGCCGCGGTTCGTCAGCGCGACATCGAACCTGGGATCGACTTCCACCGCCTTGGTGAAGTCGAGCACTGCCTCGGCGAATCGCCCTTGTGCCTGCTGGTACATGCCGCGGTTGTTGTAGACGAGTGCCATTGTGGGGAACATTTTGACGGCATCGTTGTAGGCGGTCATGGCCGCGGCGCTCTGGCCGGCGGCCGCGAATGTGTCGGCCAAACCGATGCGGGCACCCAGATGCTCAGGCGAGAGCTTCACTGCTTCCTGATAATCCGGGATTGCCCGACCGGGGTCGTTCATTGCGACATAGGCCAAGGCTCGCTGATACATGGCATTTGCACGGTCGTCTTGTTTGAGAGTCGGCTGTGCAATCAAACTGTTTGCGATTTTGACGGCCATCTCGGCGTGAGACTTCTTATTTTCGAGGCCAGCCAGGTTAGTCATCCCGTAGAGATACGGCAGGAAATAATTTGTGTTGTCGGTTGGCTTGAGACGAATGGCCTCGCGCGTATCGGAGACTCCTTGTCGCACGAGCGCCGGGTTGCGTTCGGCAATTCCGAGTTCGACACGCGAACTGGCTCGGAGATAATAAGCGACATGGTCGTTGGGGTTTTGCGCGAGAATTCCGCTGGCGAGCTCGACCGCTTTTTTGTGATCGCCGCGACGGTAGGCTTGATCGGCGTCGCTGCGTGCTTGATCGTGCTCCGGCTTGAGATTCGGATCTCGCGGTACGTTTGGAGCCGGCGTTGTGGTTGCCGGGACAGGATTCTTGTCGTCGGCGACGAGTGCGCCGGCGGCGAGAGCCAAACAGAACGTGGCCAAAAACAACTGCAAGAGTTTAAACATGCCTCGTCACCTCCAGGACGAATCAAAAGCGTAAAAGTGGACTGAAGCGGAATAGTAAAACGAGCGGCCGATGCGATCCACTCCAGCGTGCTCCTTGACAGTCCGAGTGGCCAAAAGTAATGTCACGCTCCCGCTCAGCAGGATGGGCAGAGGCCGTCGAAACAGCCGAAGGACTTCGGCGACTCCGACGACACTGATCTGGATGTTGGCAAGACCGCGTGGATTCGCGTGAGGGCGTCGACTATGTAGACGTGTCGAATTTAGGACGTTCGCCCTTTTGGTGGCGTCCGCGATGGTTTGCTCTGACGGCTGGGTGCGTTGTCGCCACGCGGCAACGGCGAGAAAAGTGGGTCTGATGCCCGCTTTTTTTGTTCCACGGGGACCGTCGACGGACCATCCGGCGACTGGGATCGAATCACTCGATCCCGCGAAAGGGACAGTATGAACGGGGCGGATGTCTTACGATTCGTGGATGCGTTGCATCGCGACCGCAACATCGACAAGACCATCGTCGTCGAGGCGCTGGAGCAGGCCATTTTGTCGGCCGCCAAAAAGCACTTCGGTGAAGACTTTGAGATCACCGCTTCAATCGACCCGGTCACTGGCAATCCAACCGTCAAATGCGACGCTAAGGATATCGAGCCTGACATGCTCGGTGAAATTCTGGGACGCATCTCGTCACAGACCGCCAAACAGGTGTTAATGCAACGCATTCGCGAAGCCGAGCGGGATTCGATCTTCGACGAGTACGAGGAACTCAAAGGGGAGTTGGTCAACGGAACGATCACCCGCTTTGAAGGGGGCTCAGCACTCATTAGTCTCGGCAAAATCGACGGGTTTCTCCCTAAAAGCGAACAGATCCCTGGTGAGTCACATCGCTTGGGCGAACGGATTCGAGCGGTCGTTATTGAAGTTCGCAAGTCCGGAAGTCGCGTGAAGATTATCTTGTCGCGGACGCATCCGGACTTGGTTTTGCAGTTGTTCAAGACCGAAATCCCAGAGGTGTCCGAGGGGATCATTGAGGTCCGTTCGCTGGCACGCGAAGCGGGATATCGCTCCAAAGTCGCGGTCTCGTGTTTCGACAGCAAGATCGACTGCGTTGGAGCCTGCGTCGGCGTACGGGGAGCACGCATCAAGAACATCGTCGACGAACTGGCGGGCGAGCGAATTGATATCGTGCGCTGGAATGACTCGCTGCAAGTTCTCGTGCCCAATGCGATGCAGCCGTCCGAAGTTGAGGACGTGATTCTTTGTCCGATGCTTGGCCGCGTCATTGTCCTGGTTCGCGAGGATCAGCTTTCGCTGGCAATCGGCAAGCGTGGGCAGAACGTTCGGCTCGCCTCCAAATTGGTGGGCTGGGACATTGAGGTGATGACTCGCGATGAGTTGAACGAGCAATTGGAAAAGTCCGTCGCCGCGTTCTCGCAAGTTCCGCACATCACTGAAGAGTTGGCGGAAAATTTGGTGTCGCAGGGCTTTTTCAGTTTCTACGACTTGTCCGTGATTGAGCCCGATCAGCTTCAAGAAATGAGCGGGCTTAGCCCCGAGCAATGTGACGAGATTGTCGCCCATGCAGACGTCGAAAGTGCTAAACAAGAACTCGAAGAGAACCGCCGTAAGGCAGAAATGAAGTTGCAGCGAGAAATCGATGCACGCACTCCTGTGTCCGCTGCTCCCGTTGCAGCACCGGTGGCCATCGCGGCCGAACCGGAAACAGAATCTGAACCCGAATCGGAGTCCGAACCCGAATCGGAGTCCGAACTCGAATCCGCGCTCATCGCAGAGGCGGAGCCCACTGAAACAGAGTCCGAAACAACTGCAAGTGTCACGGCTGAACCTGCCGCCGCCGAGTGATCCGTACTGCCAGCCGTAGACGTCTGGCCGGAGAATACTCATCGCCACTTGCCCATCCAACACCGAGGGTGCCTTTGACAGCGAACCTGACCGAGGACAAACAGCAGCTCAAGGTCCGAATTTTCGCCTTGGCAAAAGAGCTGGGAATGGACAGCAAAGTGCTGATCCAGCATTGCAATGATGCTGGTATCCCGGTCAAGGCGTCGGCGTTGGCCAGTATCTCTCCCGCCGAACGGGACGTTGTGCTGGAGCACATCAAAGGCAAGTCCTCGAAGCCGTCGAAGCCCGAAGCCCACGGGATCCCGCGTGAGGTGCCCGCTGATGTTGCGGGTAAGGCTCGTCCGATCAAGTCGATCCCCGCTCGCCCGATGGCGCCCGTTGGCCGCCCAGTGACTCCTCCCAAAATTGAGCGAGAGGAAGAGCAACAAGTAGAAGTCGCTCCGGCCCCTATACCGCCGCAATCGAATGCTCTGGTCGAAGTGCCCGTGACTCTGGTGGCGGAAGAACCGATTCCGATCGAAGCGCCGGTGATCGCATCGCCGCAGGTCGCCGCCGAGTCAGTCGTGTCTATTGGTGATGTGGCCGCGACGACAGTTGAGACAACGGAAGGACCGTTAAAGGCCGCCATTCGCCGCGAAGATTATTTGACTCCGCATGGAGCCGCGTCCTCGAAAATGCGTGAGATGCGCCCCATCGGATCAACGGGTGACATGCGGCCGGCGGGAACGGTTCGCAAGAGCAAGCCGAGTCTCCCGCAGTTGGCTGCGATTCCCGATGCTCCGGTTGTCAAACCGCGGAAAGACGATCGTCCGGCTCAGAAGCCCGATATCAGACTCAACGCTGATATCGCGGGCCCGCTTAAGGGTCGAGTCAGTCAGGTCATCGAAGGGAAGAAGGTTCCCGGCGCTCCCAAAAAGAGGATGACGAGCGTTGAAGAGGAAGGCGCCGATCGCGCCAAGACCAAGGGGCCCGGCGGAGCGTTGGTCGGCTCGCGTGAAGAGCGGCGTCAAAAACGGCACACACGAGTCGAAGTTCCGACCGATGAGGACGAAGATCGTCCGTCACGGACTCGCGTTCGCATGCGTCGGCCGAAAACCGTAACTTACGGCGAACACAAAACGCACGCCGAAGTCGAGGTTCCGATCTCAATACGGTCACTGTCCGAAGCGATGGGACGTCCGGTGAAGGCGTTGATGGGCATCTTGTTCAAACAGAACAAAATGGTCGGTATCAACGAGTCGATTGATGAAGAAATGGCGCTGGAACTGGCCCTCGAATTGGGTGTTGAACTAGCTATTCTCCGGGAGAAAGATCTCGAAGAGGAATTGCTGGACACGCTCAAGGTTGAAGACGCTCCCGAATGTGTGGTCACTCGGTCGCCGATCGTCACGATTCTGGGGCACGTCGACCACGGCAAGACGACGCTGCTGGACAAGATTCGTTCGACGAACGTCGCGGGGGGTGAGGCGGGCGGAATCACTCAACACATTCGTGCTTATCAAATCGACCACAACGGCCACAAAATCACGTTCGTGGATACGCCCGGTCACGCGGCGTTCGGCGAGATGCGAGCACGTGGCGCGAACGTCACCGACGTGATCGTGCTAGTCGTCGCCGCGAATGACGGCGTAATGCCGCAAACGGTTGAATGCATCGCGCATGCAAAGGCATCGGGAGCGACCGTGGTCATTGCCATGAACAAGATTGATCTACCCGACCGCAATGAACAAAAACTGCTGAGCGATCTCGCCACACACGGACTGCTGGTTCAGGAGTGGGGCGGCGATGTCGAAATGGTGCGGACTTCCGGCCTGACTGGCCAAGGAATCGATGACCTGCTGGAACTCTTGCTGCTGACGGCCGAAGTTCAGGAACTGAAGGCCAACCCGCAGCGACCGGCGGTCGGAGTTTGCCTGGAAGGGTTCCGCGATGAAGGCCGTGGCGTGCTGGCGATGATGATGATCCAGAAAGGCACGCTGCGAATTGGTGACATTCTGCTGTGTGGCGGCTCGCATGGCCGCGTCCGAGCGATGTACAACGACCGCGACGAGGAAATCACCGAAGCTCCGCCATCCACGCCGTTGCGAGTGGCTGGGCTGGACATTATGCCGAATGCCGGCGATCAGTTTTTCGTCATGGACGACCTGGACGCAGCGCGAGAGATCGCCGAAATCCGTCAACAACGTGGTCGAACCACGACGCTGGCCGGACGGGGGCGCAAGCGGACGCTCGACGACATCCTGAATTCCGATCGCGAAGGGGCCGTCAAACACCTGCCGCTGATTCTGAAGGCCGATACACCCGGCTCGATCGAAGCCCTCAAGCACGAACTGGCCAAGTTCGATCACCCGGAAGTGAGAGTCAACTTGCTGCACGCGGCGGTGGGGGGCGTCAACGAAAGCGACATCTATCTCGCCAGCGCCTCGAGGGCGATCATCGTCGCCTTCAACGTCATCGCCGACGACCGAGCCACGCAACTGGCCGACAAAGAAGCTGTTGACGTTCGCCGGTACGAGATCATTTATGAAGTCACCGACGAGATCAAACTGGCTCTAGAAGGCTTGCTGACTCCGGAAAAACGACAGGTTTCGACTGGCCGCGCCATCGTGTTGCAGACTTTCAGTATCAGCCGCACTGGCACGATCGCCGGTTGCCGCGTGCTGAGCGGAACGATCGAACGCAACAGCCGTATTCGGTTGATTCGGGACCAAAAAGTGCTCAACGATTATGCCGTCGCTTCGCTCAAGCGGGTGAAGGATGACGCCAAAGAAGTCCGAGAAGGAATGGAATGTGGTATTCGCCTGGATCATTTCAACGACATCAAAGAGGGTGACCTGCTGGAGGCATATCGCATTGAGGAAGTGAAACGGACAATGGACTAAAAGAAACTCGAAATCCGAAACTCGAAACCCGAAATGGAATCGAGCCACTGCTTCCTCTTCGGATTTTGGATTTTGGATTTTGGATTTTCCCCATTATGCCGTCACGCCGAATTGCGAAAATCAACCGGGCAATCCTGGAAACACTCAGTTCAACAGTCTTGTTTGAGTTGCGTGATCCGCGCGTCAAGAATGTGACGATCCTGAACGTCGAAACCACTGATGACCTGAGAGCCTCGAAAATTCACATAGGAGTCCGCGGAGACGCGAAGGTGCAGTCGCTCACCCTGCATGGTCTCGAATCCGCACGTGGGTTCTTGCAATCGAAGATCGCCGGACGCCTGGAAACGCGAAACACCCCGATTCTCAAGTTTGTTTTGGAGCCGAACTGGCTAGCCACCATGCAGGCCACCTCGGAAGGTTTGCAAGAAGCGGAAGCAACCGTTGCCGAAGCCGACCTCGCTACCGGTGAAGACGCCGAAGATGAGTCTTCCGTAGTGCAAGCTTCCAGCTTGCAACCCGACCAAGACGAATCAAACGACGACGCTAATGAGAACAGCACAGACGAAGGTGAAGATGCCAACCGTGACTTTTCACAAATTCCACACTAACCCGACGTGTCAGCGAGTGCGAACGGTCCTCAACTTTCTTCGCTGCGGAACGCTCGGAAGCGTTCGTTCTCGCTGACACACCCAGTTAGATTTCCTATTGAATTCGACCACTCCCCGCCCGACTCGTTCCGTCCCTCTTCAATCCGCCGACATCCCCTCAGGTGCGTTGCTCATGGCCGTGCTCAAAAAGACCAAAGCCTCCGACCTGCAAGCGCTTTGCAAGAAGCTCGTCACGCTACTGAAGAAGCATTACAAGCCCGCCGGCCACAAGAAGGACCGGACGGTACTGGAGACGATGCTCTACGCCGTTTGCCTGGAGAATGCGACGCAGGAGCAAGCGGACGCGGCCTATGATCGGCTACATTCGGCCTTCCACGACCTGAACGAAATTCGAGTCAGCACCTACTACGAGTTGACGCCGGTCTTTGACGGTCTGACTGACCCGGATGCCCGCGCTGCGCGGATTCGAGCAATCTTGCAATACGTCTTCGAAATCAACTTCGATTTCGACTTCGAGCCGCTCAAACGCAAGACGCTCGAATTGGCTGAGAAGCAGTTGCAAAAGATTCGCTTTATCACGCATTTCATTCAAGCGCACACGCTGCACACCGCGCTCGGCACGCACATGATTCCCATCGACGACCACATGCGTGATGCGGCCGTATGGCTGGGATTGGCGACTCCCGGCTGTTCGACGGCCGAAGCCTCCGAAGGTCTCAAACCGGCAATTCTGAAATCTGATGCCCCGGTCTTCTGCCACTTCTTACGGGCCTTTGCCAGCGATCCGCACCTGCTGCCGCATTTCACCAAACCAAAACCTCCCGCCGAAGGTTACGACGTCGCCGAATTGCTTGACCGCACCGAAGACTTAATTGCCACCGCGGCCAAGGCTGCAAAAGCCAAACCCGCAAAGGACGAAAAGGACGCCAAGTCCGAAGTCAGCAAACCGGCGGCGAAGCCCGCTGCCAAATCCGTCGCGCACCACGACACCAAGAAGCCGGCCGCCAAATCGAACCCCGCCAAGAAGAAGCCCCGATAGACGGCTTGCTCACGTTTCCCAAAGGAACGTTTGGATCCGATCTGCGCCGGCAAGAGATACCGACGCTCGGCCGGTATCGAGATTCTCAAGACGCGACAGCGTCACGCAGCGCGTACTGCTGCGATCGCTTCGGCTCGCGTGGGATAGTAGCTCCACAGCCTGGTCAGGTTCATTGTCTGCAAGACTTCCTGCATATCGGGCAAGGCATTGCAGAAGGCGGCGCGGCCTCCTTTTTGACCGATCTTGCGGCAAACCTTGATCACCACGCTGATGATGATGGAGCCCAAAACTTCTTCACAGCCAAAGTCGATCACAACGTGTTGCAGTGCGGGACTATCCAGCAGCTTCAGAGTCGCGTTGGATTCCTGATGCACGTCGTTGTAGCGAAAGCCGATCGCATCCCCTTGAGGGATCACGATCAAGACGTCCTCGTCCCGCTCCAGTCGAAAAACTTTGTTGTGTTGAACTGCCATGAGCGGGATGAGTTGGAAGGAATGAATTCGAGACGGACATCGGCCGCGATTGCCCACAGCCGGAACGGGCGACAATTATGAACCCTACGGAGAAGGATTTCCATTCGTGTGGAAATCCTGCAAAAGTTTTTCCAACATTGCTTCGGCCGCTAGACGGTGAGCCAACTCGTTCGGATGTGCGTCAAATCGATTCACAGTCAGACCTTTTGACGCGGCGGGGGAAAGCGATGGCTCCAAATCCAGCACCGGAATCCCTCGCGAGTCGCAGTACTCCACTATCAAACGATGAGCATCGCGGAACGGGTAGTTCGGTCCTAAATTGTGTAAAAACGGAAACACCACGATGCGCAAGTCAGTGCCGTGCGACTGACATGTTTTGTGAAGCTCGTCTAATCCGCCTTGCATCAACCGCCACGGTCCGCCGCCGTAGTAATCCTTCACGAATGAGTAATACCCTCGGACATCCGAGGCGGTGAACTGCCGCAGCCGAAAATAAATCCAATTGAAAAAGTATGTCTCGCGGAACAGCAAGAACCGAGGCGAGTGCTTCGACAATTCCTGGTAGTACTTGGCATGTTGCTCGTGATATGTTTCGATGTCGTTGAGACACATTACGTACACAGCCGTGTCGATCTTGTGACCTTTGTTGAGCATTAATGTGACCAAATGCTTGACGTAGCGCAGGTCCGTTCCCGCGTCGGCCAGGTTGGAGACCACGACTCTGCCATTTGTTTGCCGCTCGAGCACATCGCGCACGCGGTTGCTGAACCGGTCCTTGACGTTATTTACTCCCTGAGCGAACGTAAAACTGTCGCCAAAGAAAACCAGGTGCTTCTGGTCGGGACGAAGCGATTCCGGGAAGGGCCGATCGTCGCGATAGCGGACCCCCTCTTGCTCGTTCAGGATCAACGCCATTTGCTGCGGTTCCACGTGCAGGGCGAACCACTTCTTCGACACATTGGTCATGTTGAAC
>JAYVSP010000648.1:0-4161 GCA_043775215.1 Planctomyces sp.
CAGCTACGCGACGGAAGATGACACCGCCACCGCTGCGGACTACACGTCTGCGAACAATTCACTGACATTCTTACCGGGCCAAATCAGCAAGACCATCAGCGTGCCGATCACTGGCGATGCGCTGGATGAACCGAACGAAACATTTTTCGTCAATCTGAGCAGTCCCAACTATGCGACGCTCGGCAATAACCGAGCGCTGGGCACGATCACCGACAACGATGCGACCCCCAAGCTGTCGATCGGCAACGTCACCATGACCGAAGGGAACAGCGGCACGGTCGACATGGTCTTCACGGTTAAGCTCTCAGCGGCCAGCGGTTTTCCGGTGACCGTGAACTATGCCACTGTCAATGGCTCGGCCTCCGCTGGTAGCGACTACACCAGCACCCTTGGGTTACTCACGTTCAATCCCGGCGAGACCATCAAGACAATCGTTGTGCCGATCCAGGGAGATACTAACGCCGAACTGAAGAAGACGTTCTCGCTCAATCTCAGCAACGCGCTTTACGCCCTGTTCGCCAACTCGCAGGGGATCGGAACGATTCTGGATAACGATTAGTGTGGCAAAGCCGCCAAGATGCATTCCAAGTCAGGAACCGTTGTCACCTTCAATCCGTGAAATAATGCCGTTTTTGCGGAACGAAAGGCAACAAAGTCTCTCAATTCTTTTTCCTGACTCAGTTGAGCAGAACATCCGAGGAAAGGATTGCACGTTCAAGAATCTCGGTTTTGCGTTTGCAATGCCTACCGCCAGTCTTAGAGTGTCTGCCTTCCAACGGTCAGCCTCTTTTGAGTTGCGACGGGATTTCACCGGCTGGTGTGATGATCGCACTTTTGCCGCCAGTGAGTGACTATCTCGTGTCCGCACCGATTTCAGAGGCCGGAGAACGCATCATGCAGTGGAATGCTTGGCGGAAGTCAATCAAGTCGCGTTGGTTTTCGAGCCGTCGCAGGAGCATTCATGACCGGCGACGGGTGTTCGGCGCCGGAGCCAGCCATCTGTCTCCGATTCAGCACGTCGAATTGCTCGAAGTCCGCACCTTGCTTTGCGGGGGCTGTGCGGGCGACGCTTGGGTGGCGACGAATCAGTACGACTATGCGCCTGGCGATACTGCCGTCATCACGGGCGGCGACTTCCAGGTCGGCGAGACGATTCAACTGCAAGTCTTGCACACCGACAGCACATCCAACACGGGTAGCGGACACGCACCGTGGTTCGTCACTGACGGCGGCGTTGGCGACATTGACGGGCTTGCCAATGGTCAGTTCCAGACAACCTGGTACGTCAATCCCGACGATTCGGCCGGCTCCACGTTCGAGTTGACGGCGACCGGCTCGCAGTCCGGCCTGGCCGCCGACGCCACATTTAAGGATAGCGGCATCATCATCGGGTCCGTTACGACCGAGTTGCGTGCGGCCGCCGCGGGAGATGTCGCGAGCACGACGTTTTCGCACACCGTCCCGGCTGGGGCCGACCGCTTATTGGTGGTCAGCGTGATGACCGAGGGGAACGAGAGCGCCACTGGCATCACCTACAACGGCGTTGCCTTGACCCGGGCCATTAGGCGGGATGGCGGAAGCGCTGCCGAGACCCGTGTGGAAATCTGGTATCTGGTAGCTCCCGACGTGGGGACGTTCGATTTTGTGGTCACGTTCAGCAACACCAGCCCGTTCGGGATCACCGCCACGAACTTGACGGGCGTGAATCAGTTCAGTCCGATTGGGACCACCGTCGGAGCCAATGCCGCCAGCGGCTCGCCGTCGATCAGCCTCACCACAACCACATACAACTCGCTGATCTTTGGAGCGGTGGCAAAGGACAACGAAATCTCTACCTTTTCTCCCGGAGCAAACGTTGCCGAACTGTGGGACACTCGCACAGGATCCGGCAGCGAGGATCTCGCTCTCTGGGGTGGCACGCGCAGCACCATCACACCGGGCCAGTACACGCTGAATGCCACAGCCAGCGTCTCGACCGATGACTGGACTCTGGCGGCGATCGAAATTCAAGCAGTCGTGTATAACCCTCCCTTGCCGAGCAATGCGTGCGATCTGGACATCGTCCTGGCGATGGACATCTCAAACAGCATCGATGCAACCGAGTTGGTTTCCATGAAGAGCGCGTTGGCCGCATTCGTGAATGCATTTGATACTCACGAGAATACGAAGTTCGCTCTGGTGACGTTCAATTCTGTCGGAACCTTGGTTGACATCACTCCCGGAGTCACTTTCACGGATGATGGCGCCGCGGTTAACGACGCCATCAATCGCCAGACCTCAAAAGGTGGAGCAGCCAACGGCACCGATTGGACTGACGGTTTGTCTTTGGCACGTCAGATTCTGGCATCCAGTGGGCGAGCTCAGTTTCCCGACTTGATCGTATTCGCCTCTGACGGCAACCCGACCACACCATTGAACGAAGCTATCAACGAAGCCAGTGCCGCCAGGTTGAACGGCATGCGCATCCTGACCGTGGGCATCGGCGATCAAGTCAACGCGGACAATATGAAGGCCATCAGTGGCCCCATCGAAGCTCCACCCTTTACGAAGGACACGGATTTCGTCCCATCAACCTTTGATACGTTACCGCAGGATCTCGCATCCCTAGCCGACGCGCTTTGCCCGAATATCCAGGTGATCGCGAAGATCAACGGCGACGACTCTAACGCAGCTCCAGGCGTCACTTTGGCGACGACCGGTCAAACGTTGACCTACACATTCGAAGTCACCACAACCAGCAAAAGCGGATTGAGCAACATTTCGGTCACCGACAACGTCCTGGGCAGCCCGAATCCCGTGCTCCAGTCCGACCTCATCCACAACATTGGCGACCTCAACGACGACAACAGGCTCGACGTCGGCGAAACTTGGCAATACAGCGCCACCGCATCGGCCAAGACCGGTCAGCGCTCTAGCGTCGCCACCGTCACCGGTACCAGTCCCACCAACGCAGAGGCGAGTGATACCGACTCGGCCTATTACTTCGACCCGACCCCGAACGCGGTGACGGTGGAAGACGTGACAGCGGTGGAAGGGGTCGGCTTGGTCTTCACGGTGACGTTGAACAACTTGGTATCGGGTGGCACGGTGGTGAATGTGACTCTGCCCGACATGACGGCGACGGGAGGTGCGGCCCTCGTCACTCCGGTGGACTACAGCAACGTGGTGGCAGCGCTGAACTTCGCGGGAACCCCGGGCGAGACCCGGCAATTTACGGTGGCCACTCTGAACGATGCGGTGCTCGAATCGTCAGAGGCCTTCACGGTCAAACTGAATGCCGTCAATCCATTAGTGAACGATTCTGACACTGCAACCGGCACAATTACGGATAACGACTCTGCGGCGATTACGGTGGAAGACGTGACAATGGCGGAAGGTGGGGGCTTGGTCTTCACAGTGACGTTGAACAACGCGGTGCAGGGTGGCACGCTGGTGAACGTGACTTTGACGGACGTCACGGCGAAGGGAGGAGCGGCTCCGCTCACGGCACCCGTCGATTACAACAATGTGGTGAAAACGCTGAGCTTTGTGGGAAAGGCCGGCGAGACGAAGCAGTTCACGGTCAACACGCTGAGTGATGCGGTACTCGAATCGATCGAGACGTTCACGGTGAGCCTGGACGCGATCAATCCACTGGTGACCGACACAGATACGGCGACCGGCACGATCACAGAGAACACTCTGTCGATTAGCGATGTGAGCTTGACGGAAGGAACCAGAAACACGGTCACCGCGGTGTTTATCGTCAGCCTTTCGGAGCCGAGTACCCTGCCGGTGAAGGTGAATTACGCGACAGCCAACGGGACGGCGCTCGCCAGCGATTACCTGTCCAAACGCGGAACTCTGTTGTTCTCCCCCGGCCAGGTCAGCAAGACCCTTTCCATTTCGATACTCGGCGATACGCGCGATGAACTGGACGAAGCCTTCTTCATGAACTTGACTGCTCCGATAAACGCCTCAATTGTTGACGGTCAGGGTCAATGCACGATCACCGATGACGATGCGACGCCGACTTTGTTGATCGACAACAAGTCGGTGACGGAAGGAACCGGAAGCACCGTAAAGGCAACCTTCACGGTACATCTCTCGGCAATCAGCGGCCTGCCGGTGACGGTCAGCTACGCGACGGAAGATGACACCGCCACCGCTGCGGACTACACG
>JAYVSP010000649.1:0-4557 GCA_043775215.1 Planctomyces sp.
ATCCTCAGTCGCGGCAAGTAGCCGTTCGGATTTCGGGCGTTGTGTTTCTTTCGGATTTGGTTCTTTGGTTTTCGGATTTGCGGCTTCGCCGCGCTATGGTTTCTGACACCTGCCGTATCAACCAGAGACTCAATCAACGCATCATCATGGCAAAGGCAAAATCAAAACCGGATGCGATCGACTTGCGACTCCGGCAAGTTGCCGAACTGGCATCCGAGTCGGATGTGGAAGTGCTCCGCAGTGGATTGCGGAGTTGCCTGCGTGACTCATCCAATCTGGTGATCGCCAAGGCGGCGGAAATCATCGGCGAGCGAGAGTTGTCGGAATTTATCGATGACCTCAAATCGCTCTGGCCGTCGCTGCTGGAAGAGCCGTTGGTACGTGACAAAGGCTGCGTGGCGAAGGTCGCGATCATCGACGCCCTCGCCCGGCTGGGACATGACGATCCCGACCTGTATTTGCCTGGTATGAAGTATGTGCAGGTCGAGCCGGGTTGGCCGTCGTCGGACACGGCGGTCAACGTGCGCGGCGGCTGTGCGCAGGCTCTGGCCCGGTCCTGGCGGATCGGCGTCAACGACAAGCTGATCGCGATGACGGAACTGCTCGACGACAAAGAGCGATGGGCTCGCGTCCACGCGGTCAATGCCATTGCCGACGTCGGGCACGAATGCGTGATCCCGCTGCTGCGCGTCAAAGCTCAGTGCGGTGACTTCGCAGCCGAAGTTACCGGCGCCTGCTTGAGCGCGTTGCTCCGCTTGGCTCCGCAAGGTTCGCTGCCGTTCGTCTCGCGGTTCTTGAGATCCGCGAACCAGCAACTCGCCGACGAAGCTGCCGCAGCACTCGGCGAAAGCGGACTTCCCGAGGCGATCAGTCTGCTCATCAAAACCTATCAACATGCCGAGAGCCGCGAGTTCAAAGAGTCGTTGTTGGTCAGTCTCGGACTGTCTCGACAACCGGCCGCCGTGGACTTCTTGACCTCGCTGCTGTCTCCGGTCACGTACTTCACGGAACCGGCCCTAAGAGCGCTCGCGCCGATGCGGTTTTATTCGGAAATCCACAACCGCGTACTGGCCGCCGTCGAAGCCACGCAAAATCGCCGCTTGCTGGCGATTTTCCACGAACTGTTCAAGGTGTCGTGAGACGCGTGATGCTGCGCAATCGGATTTCCGGCTTCTTGTTGCCGGTGCCGTTGTTCGCAGGACGGCCTCGGGCGGAATTCGCGCTAAAGGCGGACGCATCATCGGTGCCAGCGAAAAATGGGGCGGCGGAGTCCAAGAGCGACTCGTCACCCCGCTCGACTTGCTGGCCATGATTTATCACACGCTCGGAGTTCCGCTCGACACGCACTACGAAGACGCCAGCGGCCGCCCCGGCAGCATCGTCGGCAGCGGCTTGCCGATTCAGGAATTGCTGTGACGCTCCCCCGATCGCGAGCTGACATTCTCGACTAAATTCCGCCGCACGATCGCGTCCTCCATCGCCGCGTGATTCTTACGAGCTTTTCGTGAACTGCTTGGAGCCGCCCCAGATCTTGACCATTGCGCTGGTGAAAATGGCAACCGCCACGACGCCATAGAACCACGGAGAAATAGCGGTCGACAGGTTCAAGAAAACAGAAATCGGTGCGCTGATGGCTTGGACATCCTCGGGGTACGACACGAAATATGCCAAGACCAGCAAAGCGAGAACTGCAAAGCGGCGATCCTTTTCAAACATCATCCGTCTCCTTGGTCGGTGACATATTCGGGCAAACGGCAAGCAAGCTCCAAGCCACGCCTCCCAAAGCCAGCAGGAAACCGATTTTCGTCAGGGCAGGGGTGACGAACGCCAAGGTGGGAACGCCGATCAAGGCGTAACCGCACGAAAGGATTACAACCTGGATGCCCCACAGGATGAGACTGGTCCCAAGTGGGCGTTTCGGTTTATCGACAATCCATGCCACGAACAGAAAGGCAACAGTGAGTCCAACGTAAGCAGCAAAATGCTCCGGCTCCATCCTGAACGCGTTCATTTGGGCGAAAGGCGGCATGGCGAAATCTCCAGGAGTGGTGATCGAAAACCCTTTGGATGCCAACTGGCAAGCTATGTCGTCCGACTAAAAGGATCAAGGAAGGCGATCTGTCGCTCTCCTAATGAATGAAGAGTGAACCGCAATGCCTGCAAATTCATAGAGCGATAGGACCAATGAAGATCAAAGCGGCCGTGATGGAGCAACAACGGCGGATAACTCTCATTCTTTCACTCGAATGAGGAAATCAAACAGCTCGCCATATCGCTTCCCGTCCAGCGTGATGTCGAACGAAACGATTTGCACTCCCGGCGGAACGGCACCGCGATTCACGGTGAGCTTTACCGGAAAGCTCTGGCGACTCTTGCGGTCAATGGTTCCTTCCAGCACGGCCGGTTCAGCCGTCACGCCGGGCGGCAGTTTCAATTCGATGCGATGTCGCTGAGGTGCGTCTCGGAAGTTGCGCACGGTGATGGCCACTTGCTGCACGTCGCTCTGGCTGAAGTCCACGCGGTAGGGATACGCCGAAACCCAGTAGGGGTCGAACAGATATTCGTAGTCTTGGTCGGGAAGCAGGGCTCGATAATGTTGGATGATCTGCTGTGACCATTCGTGGTAACGGCTGAGAAAGTCCGCCGGGTCGTGCATGACATACGAATGGCTGCCCATCACGATGTCGGGCTTGAGGTTCTTCAGATACCGGCTGCCCAGCAGATAGCCTTCCTCAAAGATCGCACTGTTGCGAGCGACGACCGCTTCGTGGCCGTTCTGTTTCTTGTCCGCCGGATTGCCGAAGAGGTTGTCTCCGGTAAAGGCGATCCGTTTGCCATCCAACTCCAGCCACAAGCAGCAGCCGAACTCCGTCTGACCCGGCATCCAATCGACTTGAATCTTGTAACCTTCCCACTCGATCGTCTCGCCGTCGCGAAATGACTTGTCGATCTTCATGCCATCAAAGCCGTCGCCGTAAGCCGACACGAGCGCCGCGTAGTCATAGCGCCGAGGGTACTCGCACTTGTCCGCGATGCGGTCCAGCGTCCAGGCTTTCGCGCCGTACTTTTCCTTGAGCGTCGGCCCCAGCAAGAAATGATCGCCGTGCATGTGCGAAATCCAAAAGGCGTCGATCTCCTTCAGCCCCATGTGCGCACGCAGGCCGACAATGATTTCTTCGAGCATCGCCTTCGGAAACAGTCCGCAATCAAGGATCAGCCCGCGGCCATTGTCCGACACAATGATGGCGAAGTTTTTCCCCTGAGTCTTGTGGCTGAGCTTATAGAGATGCGGCGTCACCTGACTGATCAGCGGCACCGCGGTTGGCTTGGAGATCGAGTCCCGATCCTGCTCGGTCGAATCGAAGACTGGGTAGCCGCGAACGTAACTTTGGCGAAACGCTTTTAGTTTCTCGCGATAAGCTTCGAGCTGCGATTGCGGATTCGCGATCGCCGGTCCGTGAGATGGCAGCGCCAAGTCGAGTCGTTGTTCAATCAGCAGTTCCACCGACTTGATCAGCGTGTCGAGTCCTTTGGCGAATCCATAATCCCACTCCGAATCGAACCAAGTTGTCAGCTTGGCTCCATCGTGAATGACGTCGCCCGTGAAGGCGATTGACTCGCCGTTTTGCTGAATCACATAGGTCATGCTTCCCGGCGAGTGGCCCGGCGTGTCGAGACAGTGAATCTCACGTCCGTGCCACGAAAAGGCTTTCCCCGATTCCTGTGTTTGATCAAGCAGAATCGGCTTTCGAGGCGGTCGCACATAGCTTGCGCCGTAGACTGAGAACGTGTCACCCAGCGTCGGATACCACTTGCGAAACTCGGTCGGTTTTTCGAACAGCGCCTGTTCCGCTTTGGGAGCGGCCACTTTCGTCACGCTTCGGTCAACTCGTTCGATGCCCTGACATTGCTCGCGGTGATGATGCGTGAGCAACAGCCATTCGACACGTTTGACTCCGATATCCGCCAAGTGGTTCAACACGCTGCCGTCGCCCAGATCGATCAGCAAGGCGGCATCACCGTCGCGCAGAACATGCACGTTGCACGTGTCGGTCCAGACGAACAAGTCCGGCTGCGCTTTCAAATCGGGCTGACGAAACCCCGGTTTAGATGTTGCAGGATTTTCCTGCGCTGCCGCACTCCCCGTGGCAAGAAGAGCCAGCGTCAGGCAGACGATTGTAAGCACGCGTTGTGGCATCATCGCCTCTCTTTGAACCACCTAATGCGGCGAAGCCGCAACCAAACAGGCGAGCGGAGGATGTTAATCCCCCGAGAAACGTACCAGACTCAACACCAACTCGGCGGACTGACGTCCCCCGCTCGCCGAAACATGCGCACGTTTCGGGCAAAGACTCCAACGAGGCGAGGCCTCTGACCGAAGGATCCATCGACCAGACTGTCGAGGTCTTGCTCCCATCCGTGTGGCCTTCTGATCCGTGTGGGTCGGCGTTCTTTGAGATGTAGCTCAGTTGCTCCGCAACTGAGATTCCCGTTGCGTAGCCGATCGCAGGGCAACGTGACATCGGGGTTCGGTTGACGTTCGGAATGCGAGTCGCG
>JAYVSP010000650.1:0-6021 GCA_043775215.1 Planctomyces sp.
CGCGACTCGCATTCCGAACGTCAACCGAACCCCGATGTCACGTTGCCCTGCGATCGGCTACGCAACGGGAATCTCAGTTGCGGAGCAACTGAGCTACATAACTCCGTAGTTGGAGTTATTCCGCCACCGATCCGCGTCAGTGGTGAAATGCCTTGTTGGCTAACTAATGGTGAATTCCTTCAACAATCAACAATCTTTGGTCATCAATCTTCATTCGCTTCGAGGTAAGGACTCGTGCAGAAACAAATTGGTGATTTGGAGCCGCGCCCGTCAGGACCCGTCAGGACCCGTCAGGAAGCGGTGACTGTTGTCCGCTTCCTGACGGGCGCGGCTCTGGAACTTGTTTCTGCACGCGTTCTAAGGGATAGCGATTGAATGTAGCCACAAGGCATTTCACCACCGACGCGGGTTCGGTGGGGGAATGTCTTCACGTCACTTCCACGATTGCCTTGATGACTCCGGTTTCGAGTTTCGTGTACGAGGGGAAGACCTCGATCAGCCCGTCAAACGGAGTGCGATGCGTGATCCACGGACGGGTGTCGATGCGGCCGGATTCGATCAGGCCGATGATGCGGCCGAAGTCTTTCGGCAGCGAGTTGCGCGAGGCAAAGATGGTCATCTCGCGGCGATGGAATAGCGGGTCCGGGAAGCTGATGTCGTCAGTGACGATCCCCACGAAGACGATCTTCCCCGTGTGGCCGACATAGTTGAATGCGTTGCACATCGACTTCGGACTGCCGGTGGCATCGAACACGTGAGCGGCCAGTCCGCCGTTCGTAATGTCTTGCAGAGTTTTCATTTCGCTGCCATCGCCGGTGAAGCGGATCGTGTGCGCGACACCCATTGCCTGCTTGCAGAAGTCGAGCCGGCCGGGATGCATATCGAGAACCGTGATCGTCGCGCCGGTAAGCTTGGCGAATTCAATCACCGACAAGCCGATCGGTCCGGCACCAATGACGAGCACATGATCGCCCGCTTGCGGGTTCGCACGATCGACCGCGTGGCAGCCGATGCCGAGCGTCTCGACGAGTGCGAGTTGTTCCAACGTCAATTTGGCTGACGGGTGCAGCTTTTTCGCGGGCAAGAGGAACTGCGGACGCAGCCCGCCGTCGATGTGGACTCCGAGCACTTGAAGCTTTTCGCAGCAATTGCTGTTGCCGCGCCGGCAGGCGAAGCACTCGCCGCAATTCATGTACGGCTCAACCGAGCAGCGATCGCCGGCTTTGACGTTGCTTACACCAGAGCCAACCTCCACGACCTCAACGCCGAGTTCATGTCCC
The DNA here is from genome assembly GCA_043775215.1 of Planctomyces sp. Lineage (GTDB taxonomy): Bacteria > Planctomycetota > Planctomycetia > Planctomycetales > Planctomycetaceae > SXKJ01. The sequence continues at coordinate 1,281 of JAYVSP010000650.1, forward strand.
GGAATGCGTGGGTAGCTGTAAAACGGCATCTTGCCGAGGTATCCGCTGATATCCGTCCCGCAGATGCCAACGCGATGCACTCGGATGAGTGCCTCACCGGGACCGGGCCGATTCGGTTCGGGAATGTCGATGTGACGAAAATTACCGGGCTTTTCGAGTTGGATGGCTTTCATGGGTGCCCTTCCGTAGATGACATCAAAGACAACGATGTGGATTACTTGAGTAGATGTGGATTACTTGAGTAAACGGCGAAAACCTTCCTGATCGAAGTGATGATCCGTTGTGAACGCATCTTGAATTCCGCGCCGTCGCATCAACACAAAGCTCACTGGCATCGCATAATGAGTAGGACTTATCGGCTCGCAGCTTGAGCAAACCTTCGGCTTCAAAGTGCAACGTCGATTCGACCCAAACAACTTCGACTTCTGGAGTGGCACACAGATCGTCGAGAAACGCCAGCGCGGCGGCGCGAGGCATCCGTCGTGCCTGGGCCAATGCGACGAATTCCGCCAAGACATAATTGTGCGTCAGACGCGTTATGGCCGAGTTATACAATTCACACGCTTCTGCGTGAAATGCTTCCGAACGCGCATGAAGACACAAAAGCCCAGAAGTGTCGAGCAGCATCAGACAGTCTCGTGAGTGTCGCCATATTCGCGTACCAGATCATCATCAATGGAATCGTTGTCCGAACCGTTCGGTCGGCCCAAATCCACCTCGCCGAAATGTCGTCTAAATCTCAAACGCGCTTCTTCCTGTTGGTCATGTGTCGCAGACTCCGGAATCACTCGAAACAGTTGTTGGGCGAGCAGCATCGGCTCGCCATGTTCCAAACGATCCGCCACGACTCGAAGGGCCAACACCTGGGCTTTCCCAACCGCCTCTTCCGCCGATTGACCGTACGTCATCACGCCGGGAAGTTCCAGAGCTTCCGCCAGCCAACGACCATTTGACTCGTGTTCCACTTCGATTGTGAGGGACATGGCTTAATCTCCGAATGCCGAACACCTTACAAGTGTCACGCGATAACCTATCGGCGTTCGCGACAAATCTCAATGTGGCGTTCGCAGGAAATATGGCATCAAGTCGCAGCCCGCCTCGAAGCAAAGTGGCGATTCGGCTCCGATCACTTCATCGTAAGTCGGAGTCCCCACAGAAGCGATTCCGAAGCCGCACATCGCGAAGGGAACGAAACCGTGGCTGTGAGTTTTCGTGCGCAGAAACGTTGGATGGTCGGGACTGATCAAGATGCGGTAGTCCCCTTGCGCGCGGAGATACTCGTGGACGGGGCCAACGATGTCTGCGTCGATCCGTTCAAGGGCATTAACCTTCTCGTCAGCGTGTCCTTCGTGCGATGCCTCATCCGTCGCTTCGACGTGGACGACGATGAAGTCGATGTCCGGGCGTTTGAGTGCTTCGATCGCGTATCGGCCTTTGGCAGCGTAATCGGTGTCGAGATAACCTGTCGCGCCCGGCACTTCAATCACTTGCCAGCCAAGCAGTCGGCCGATGCCGCGCAGTAAATCAACCGCCGTAATTACCGCGCCGCGAACGCCGAAGCGATCGGCAAATGGCACAAAGGCGGGAGCCTTGCCTTGTCCCCACAACCAGATTTGCGTCGCCGCATCGGAACCGCGAATGTGATTCGATTCGACCGACGCCAGCACGTCTCGGCTTTTCGCCATTAAATCGCGCAGCAATTGCGAGCCGGTTCCGCTCGGCAGATACTGGTCGATGACTTGATCGGTGATGTCGTGTGGTGGCGTGGTGTTCGTATCGGCCGCAAACGGCGACGGCTCGTCTCGACCGCGGTAGATCAATAGGTTGCGGTAACTGACGCCGTTGAAAAACTTCCAGTGCTCACTGCCACACGCCTCTCGCTGTAATGCCTCAATACAGGCTCGGCCGACATCGTTCGGAATCTGTCCTGCGGTAAAACTTTGCATCCGATTATCGGCGATCGTGACCAGATTACAGCGCACGGCCCAATCATCCGCGCCCAACGAAATGCCTTGCGCTGCGGCTTCGAGCGGTGCGCGGCCGGTGTGAAACTTGAGTGGGTCATACCCGAAGAGGCTCATGGTCCCGACGTCACTGCCCGACGGAAGCGACACCGGAACGTTATTGGCTCGGCCGACGATTCCGAGCCGGGCGATCTCATCCATGTGTGGGATGTTCGCCGTCTGTAACGGAGTCCTTCCACCCAGCGACTCTTGCGGTTCGTCAGCAACGCCGTCCGGTATGATCAGTGCGAATTTCATGGGCGAACTATCTCGCACTCTCGAAAAGCAGGCAAGCTCGTTCTGGCGGATAGGAACCTTCAAAAACGGGTTCGCCAAGCGGGGCAATGAAATCACCAAATGACGGTATTGTCAGGCTTTTTAATTTGACGATCGAAAAATCGGCCTGTACAGTGCTAGCTCGATTGACGCCTTCAATTGATGCGACATGGAAGCAACACGTTGAAGTAAAAGTTCAATCGCCATGCGCTGATCTGTTAGAAACGGTGATCGCCACTGTTTCCATTCGCGAGTTTCTTACCCAGAGGATGGTTGTGCTTCGGCGCAACTCAAGGAGGAAAACGATGAAGCCCCAACTTTGTCTCGAATTACCCAGCGAAATCATTGATGTCTCGCCGCGCGAAATCGCCGAGACCGTCGAACGGTTCGTGAGACTTCGCACGGGAGGCACGATCCGAGGCTTGCATGTCGAAGTCGAAGATCGCGAGGTCATTCTGACCGGCCGTACCTCCACGTACTACAACAAGCAACTGGCGACTCACGCCGCCCTGGATGCTGCGGAAGAATGGTCGCTGACAAACGACATCCAGGTTTGCTGAGCTTTTTCCCCACCGAGTCGGTGGGAATGTTCACGGCGAAGTGCTGTCAGGCGACGATTGCTTGTCTGGCAGCGTCTGCTCGTCTGTTTTTTGGCGCCGACGGAATTCAAATCTGTGTTCTTCGCCGCGCAGCAAGCGCCCGATGTTGGCTCGGTGGCGGACGATAATCAGGACCGGAACAGCCAAGCTGAACACGGCGAGACTCCAGGTCTTGGCGCGGAACGGTTGCGGTGAGAGATAGTACATCTGCGACGCAGCAAACGTCAGCACTGCGATGATCGAACTGAGCGACACGATCCGTGTGATTGCCAGCAATCCGACGAACACTCCGAATGTGATTGCCGTGGACTGCGGAGCCAGCATGGCGACGACGCCCAATGCGGTTGCGACTCCTTTGCCTCCATGAAATCCGAGCCAAACCGGGAACATGTGCCCGATGATGGCTAGCAAGCCCGCGGCGACGCGCCAGTGATCACGCGAAGGATCATCGGCAACAAGAGCCAACTGAGGAAACAGCCAGACGGGGATGCCGCCCTTAAGCACGTCGAGCAGAAAGCACACGGCACCCCATTTGGCTCCGATGACGCGTGTTACATTCGTCGCACCGATGTTGCCACTGCCATGCTGCCGGATGTCGATTCCCTTCACCGCTCTCGCGACGAGCAGGCCGAACGGCAGTGAGCCGACCAGATAGGCGCCGAAAAGCACAAATGAGGCAGTCATATTCGCGAGCAACTTTACGAAGCCTTCTGAGTTTTGGCCAACCAGTTGCCGAGCAGTTGTTGCGCGAGTAACTTCCGCTTCGCGTTTGGCATTCATTCCTCGTTTCGGCGGAGCGCGACATGCGGCAGTTAACGATGTTGGCGGTGGTGGTGGGTCTGCTCGGGCTGGCGGCGACGTTCTCCGTAACGGGGGCTCCTTCGGCAAACATTCCCGCGGCGAAGGAAGGCTTGGCGATTCGCGTCGAAGCCAAAAATCCATTCACGCACCTGGAAGTCAATCGTCGGCAGAATGGATTTCAATTCGCGATCGTCTCGGACCGCACCGGCGGACGGCGCCCCGGAGTATTCACGCGAGCGATCGATAAGATCAACCTGCTGCAACCGGAGTTTGTCGTCTCCGTCGGTGACCTGATTGAAGGCTATTCCGAAGACCCCGGTACGTGGGCGCTGGAATGGAGTGAGTTTGAATCCAAATTGACTCGCTTGCAGATGCCGTTCTTCTTCTGTCCCGGCAATCATGACATTGCCAATCTGCCGATGAGCCGCGAGTGGCATCGCAAGTTCGGGCGCAGCTACTACGAGTTCCGTTATCAAGACTGCCTGTTCGTGGTGCTCAACACTGAAGACGAACCGCAAAAGGACCGCGAGTATTTCTTCAAGCCCGAGCAGCGTGCCTGGCTGAAACAGATGCTGGCCACCAACCAAGATGTTCGTTGGACCTTCGTCTTTTTGCACAAGCCGGTCTGGGCGATCAAACCGAAATTGCCAGAGCACACGCCCGCTTCAATGGGTTGGGAAGAGATCGAAGAATCGCTGCAAGGCCGCAAATACTCGGTCTTTTCCGGCCACAATCATGTCTACGCCAAGACGGTTCGACACGGCATGGACTATTTCATTCTCGCGACAACGGGGGGAGCTTCGACGCTGACCGGGTTGAAAGACGGCAAGTTCGACCACTTTGTCTGGGTCACGATGAAAGACAGCGAGCCAGTCATCGCCAATATCCTGCTCGACGGTGTTGAAGACAAAAACGTGCGGCTGTTGCCCCAGACTCCGTAACGCGGCGAAGCCGCAGAAGCGGAGGCGAGTCGCTCCCGCGACTCGCATTCCGAACGTCAACCGAACCCCGATGTCACGTTGCCCTGCGATCGGCTACGCAACGGGAATCTCAGTTGCGGAG
>JAYVSP010000651.1:0-7088 GCA_043775215.1 Planctomyces sp.
CGGGTCACAGCCACTCGTTCGGCGGTGAGTACCTCGAACTGACACCAAACGAGCGTATTCGCCACACAGACCGATTCGACGATCCGAACTTGCCCGGCGAGATGGTGACGACAATCACTTTGAAGAGGGTGTCCTGTGGAACCGAGTTGAACATCGTGCAGGAGGGGATTCCAGACGTGATCCCCGCTGAAGCTTGTTGTCTCGGTTGGCAGGAATCACTCACCCTTCTCGCGAAACTTGTCGAGGCCGAGATTCCCGATTGATCGCGGCGCCACTGAAAGACTGCCTCAGGAAGAAGTGTGAACCCCATTGATGTTTGGGAGAAACGACTCGATGCATACGTAGTTGCTTCCAACGTTCGACGACTAACGGGATCTCTTTTCCCGATACCAAGGATGGGCGATGTCATTCCCAAGTCTCCCATGGCAAAAAAACAACGCCGCCCGCGAGTGGCGGGCAGCGTTCATGTCAGAAGAGCAACGTTCCTCCCCTGACACCGTTGTCCTTCGGAGAAGAATTCGTCCCAGGAAACGGTAAAACAGGACCTTGTCGTTCTTCTGTGTTGGATGGCGATGTTTCATCAATATTCAGGAATCATTCACAGTCGCCAAATCGTCGTTTGCGGGGCCATTGATAACCTTGCCATGTTTATCGAAACGCGACCCATGACAGGGACAGTCCCATGTTTTCTCGGCTGGATTCCAATGAACAAGACAGCCCAGATGGCCACAAATCGCCGAACGCTCGTGCAGCGCGCCGCGTTCGTCGCGGTATATCGCAATCTTGTTCAACCCACGGCGCAGCACTGCGCCACTTTCTTTGGGGATTTCGTCCGCGCTATTCACATCACCGCCGGTGATCCAGTCGATGTATTGGGCCGCGGTGTTTACCGCTTCGCTGGCAAACATCCCGACGGCACTCAGTGTCAGGCGCGACGGTTCATAGAGTTTCGTCCAAGGATTGTCGCGGCCTAAAATCAAATCCGTGAGGAGGATGCCTGCGATGGTGCCATGCGTCATCCCCATTCCGGAATCACCCGTCACCACAAAGACATTCGGCTCATCGAGGGGATTTCGGCCGATGTAAGCCAAGCCGTCCACAGTTTCCATGACCTGACCTCCCCAAACAAATTCGATCTCCTCGATCATTGGAAAACGATGGCGTGCCCAGGCTTCCAAGCGCTGGTGCCGCTCATCGGCATCGTCGGCTTGTCCGGTTCGATGATCTTCCCCGCCAACGATCAGCACGTCATGGCCTTTGGCTTTTTGCAGCCTGACGTAGTGGTAGCTCGCCGGTCGTCCTTGAGTCGAAACTGGTCCTGTATCCCAATACAGAGCCGTTGGTATGCTGTCCTGAGGTACGCGTGCGCCGATCGCGTAGGTCATGTACGGCGCCTGCTTGGTGTGAATTACGAGCCGATCATTGATGGGGGTGTTGGTGGCAATGATGACAGCACCCGCCGTTACTTCGAGTGTGCCGACTCGCACTCTCGCGGTTTTGCCACCTTCGACGCCATCGACGTGACTCTCCGTGAAAATGTGGCCGTCGCCACACTGGATCGCGTTGGCCACGCCGCTCAAGTATTTCAAGGGATGAAACTGTCCTTGATTTGGAAATCGCAGGCATGGTCCTAAGTCGAAAAAGGCGAGAGGCACACGACCGAGTTTCTCGACGTCGACCAGCCCAGCTCGATGTGCTGCCGCCAGTTCGCGGCTCAGTACCTCGTCGGGTTCTCCCTCGGACAGGAAAAGAAAGCCATCGAGCCGGTCAAAGTCACAGTGGAGCTTTTCCCGTTTCACGATTGATTCGATGCGATGGATGGCGGCAGTGTGGCTTGCAGCCGCAAGCTGCGCTCCGCGCTCGCCGTGCATCCGTTCGATCTCGAAATAGCGGTCGTCCAATGCATTGGTCAAATGGGCAGTCGTGACATAGGTCATGCCACCGGCAACCGGCCCATCATCGAGAACGGCCACGGACTTGCCTGCCTCCATGAGCATGTAGGCGCAACTCAAACCTGCAATCCCCGCTCCGACGATAGCCACGTCCGTATGCAAATTCTTGGCGAGACGGGGAAACGTTGGCACCTTTGTAGTCGCACCCCAGATCGAATCATTCTGGGCGTTTGCAACCATTGCTTGATTGCTCATGATGGGTATTCCTTTTGAATGAATTCGACACCGAGTCTGTTCGAATGAATCGACAACAAGTCGGTGATTTTCGCAAATCGCATACCGGACATATTCATCGAGCGGGTAGTCACTTGGTGCTCCCTCATCCGGTTCCTTCTTTGGGCAGCGACGTTCTCATTTCGGATTTTTTGCGGCAACTCCAGCATCCGGACGGTGGCTTAGCTTAGGACCGGCGCATCAATAAGTGTCGTAGCCGAAGTCGTGAGACTTCGGACCGAACTCTCACGAGTTCGGCTACATTCGACAGTTATTTCTGCGCCAGTCGTGAATTGCTCAAGAAACTGCTGCCCTGTCTCTGACGGATTGCGTATGTCACTTGTTCGGCATTCGCTGTCGCAGTTGCCTCGGACTGGAATCAATGGCGAGGTCCGAATCGTGATGCACTCGCCGCCGCTCATCGAGCAATTGCCTTCGGATGGACTAAATCCGCTCTGGTTGAGAGAAAATATTCCAGCCGGCGGCAATGGCGGCTGATCGAAAGTTTGTCGACGTTTGACGAAGCCATCGCGGCCCACGCCGCTCATCTTTTGCGGACGTCTGGCCTGTCTCTTCAATCCCAGCCGTTGCTGTCCGCCTTGAAATCCGCCTCGCCCGCCACTCAAGCCGGATTCCGCGCGTATGCCGAAGCGTGGCGTGAGAACGAGATTGCCCGACCCTCTCCGTGACGTAAATCAAGTCGGGTTTATTCTTACTTTCCCGGCGAAACACACGCCCTTTTCACGGAACTCATCATTGAATTGCATCTCGGTCAGGCCACACCAGATACCGGACCGCTAAGCCGCCCAGGATCAAGCCGCCTCCGCAAAGAGTCGGCAGCGAGGCGGATTCGCCCCAGCACAGCCAGACCCAGAGCGGGATCAAGATCGGTTCCAGCAGCATCAACAGCGCGGCTTCTTGAATGGTGACCAGGCCGACTCCGCGAGCGGCCAGAAAGTAGGGCAGGCCCATTTGTACGATGCCTAGGAACGCGATCAGCAGCCATTGCACGGCGGTAAGTTCGATCCCGCGCGGCAGCACCAGCGGCAAAAGCACCAGGCCGCTGACCAAGTGGTTCAGCAGCGTCAGCCAAGCCGAATCTTCATGACGCAACCAGCGCAAGCTGAGAATCACTCCGGCATATGCGAGTCCGCTGCCGAGCGTGAGCAGGTTGCCGTCGGCGTGTTGTTGATCACGCTCGGTGAGCACGATCCACAGGATGCCGACGATCGCACAGAACAGCGCAAACACGTTGCCGCGATGCACTCGCTCCTTCAGCACGAACCAGCCGAACAAAAAGACCCAGACCGTGCTGGTGTATTGCAAGAACGACGCCGCTGCGGCCGATGTGCGAGTCAACCCGGTCACGAACAGAACGTTCATCGCTGTGAATGCCGCCGCCGAGGCGAGCAATCCTGGACGCCAGCGGACTCGCCGCCAAGTCACCAATGGCAGCAGTCCCAGCGATGCGAACAGCGACCGGTAGCACGCCAGCAACAAGCCACGATCTTCCAGTGGAATGTCTTGCATCGGCGGGCTTTTGACGATCAGCCCATTGAGACTCCAGAGGAACGTCGCGGTGATGAGCAGGATGCGACCGTGATGACGACTTTGGTTGTTGGTCATACGCAACTGATCGCTTCGGTTCATTGGCTCTTGGATTGTCCGGCCCCTCTCCCTAACCCTCTCCCCGGAGTACCGGGGCGAGGGGACCGGACAAGCGCGATCGCGGCCCGACTTCTGCCTTCTGCCCTCTACCTCTCTGCCCACTACCTCTCTGAATTCTGACCTCCGACCTCTCTGTCTCTCTGACTTCTGACTTCAATGCACATCCCGCCCCGTCAAGAACTCCTCGACTTTATCGGCATGGCGGGCGATGTGATGGACGCTACGGCAGAGTTCGTCGGCGTCGACTTTGGCACGCGAATGATTTTCGACGACGACAAAGTGCGGATGGCCGTCGACATCGCGAACCGCGATACTGCCATGCGGATGCAGGGCGTTGCGGCGCAGCGCCAATTCAAAATGCTCCGGCCGCGCTGGGCCGCCGACCGAAAAAATCTGTAACAGCTTGAATGGAACTTGGTCCTCGTTGAGGGCGATGACGACTCGCTGTTGCCGGCCATTTCGCAGTTTGACGACGACGTCGAATTCTTCGCCGCGAGACGACCAGGTGATATCAGGTTCGTTGTGAAACGCCTCGGCGAGAAGCTGTCGTACGTCGCGAATCTGGCTCAACACGGAGAACAACCGCGGTTGAGCTTCATCGGCGTCGCGTGCTCGGAGGTGCGGGTCGCGTGCGACGAGCCAGTGCAACAGTTCGGCAATCTCGCCGGGGAGTTCGGGGCAGTCGGCGCGCACATCGGGAAACGGCTGCGAACTGAGTTGCGACATCAACTGCTTGACTGTCTTCGCCGCAAACGGCAAGCGGCCGGTGAGCATCCGAAACAGGCACACGCCCAGCGCATAGACGTCGGTGGATGGTGACGCGGTTGCACCTGTGAACAATTCCGGAGCCATGTAATGCGGCGTGCCGACCAGTCCATCGAAGACTTTCTCGCCACGTCCGCGAACTCGCTTGGCCAACCCGAAGTCGCCGATCTTGGCCCGCCCCAGACCGTGCGACTCCTTGGTCATCAAGACGTTTTCCGGCTTCACGTCACGATGGATCAATCCGGCTCGATGTGCGGCGGCGAGGCCATCGGCGATCTGAGCGGTAATGAGCAAGGCGTCCGCCGGCTCCAACCGCTGCCGCGCGTCGAGCACTTTCTGCAAGGAGTTGCCGGAGACAAACTCCATCTCCAAAAAATGCAAGCCATCCTGCTCGCCGACCGCATACGCCATGACGACATGCGGGTGATGCAGGTTCGCGACGGCGATGGCCTCTTGCCGAAAGCGGGAGACGTAATCGGCGTCGGTCTCGACATGCTTGGGTGACAAGACTTTCAAAGCACAGCGTCGTTCAAGTTGTTGATGAATGGCCAGATACACCGCCCCCATCGCTCCGCGTCCGAGCAGTGCGTCGCAGCGATAAACGCCCAGCGTGTGACCAGCCAGCGATTCTGCCCGAAGTTTAGGCCGTCGCTTGGGCGGGGTTTCTTTGACCGCGGTCGTGACTGCGGCATCAGTGATGTCCGCGGAAGCTTCGGCAGCCACAGCCGAATCCTGACTGACGGGCATCGTGGCGGACGCCGTTGCAATCTTGCCGAGAATCGCAGTCGAGCCAGATGGCACACTGGCGTTTTCCACTTCAGCACCGCACTGCGGACAGCGCATGTCGGACGGACTCTGAAACCACTCATCACAAGGAGCGCAGTGCCAAAGCATTTGCGTTGCACAGATAGGATCAGACACGATCAAACTCATTTCAACTCGCTTCCATTCGATGGCACCAACGGTAATTGTAGTGACCCGCCAAGGGCCAGCACATTCCGCCGCCTAATAACGTGGTGAGCCTGTCACTGTGCCACTACAATGCCGTGCCGCTGTTGACCGGTTCGCCGTTGAACTAGTTTTCTTGGAGAATCCACGATCATGATGACACCAAGGATGATGGTCGAGTTCATCACCGCTGAGCCGTTTCGTCCCATCCGGATTCACATGGCGAGTGGCCGGACGTTTGACGTTGGGCATCCGGAAATGATCAAGGTCGGACGATCCTCAATCACTGTTTATTCGAAACCGGATGACGACAGCCAACATGAACGCTGGCAAGAAGTTTCATTGATGTTGTGCGAATCGGTTGAGCCGCTGGAATCGAAAGTCACTTTAGGAAGTCACTGAGAATGGAACTGTTACCCATCGCGTCAACTGCTGCGCGGTTTGATCCGACTCCAGAATCCCTCTCGAAAGGGACGTATGCCTTCGTCAGCCTCGGCTGTCCCAAGAACCTTGTGGACAGCGAGAAGATGCTCGGCACGCTATCGCTTGACGGCTATTCGCTCGTGTCCGAAGCGGACGGGGCGGACTTTGTCATCGTCAACACCTGCGGGTTTATCGAAAGTTCGCGAGCCGAATCGAAAGCAGTCATCCAGGAAATGCTGGATCTCAAGAAAGAGGGCCGCACGAAGGGAGTCATCGTCGCCGGGTGTCTGCCCGAGCGGCTGGGCGGCAGTCTGCTCGATGAGATGCCGGAAATCGACCACATCGTCGGCGTGTTCGGCCGCGATGAGATCAACAAAGTGGCCGATCGGTTGCTCGGCCAGCAAGCCGAACAACGGATGCTGTTCCGCCCGGCTCCGATCAAAGCGATGAACGATCAAGCGCGGCTGCGGATCACGCCGGAGCACTTCGCCTATCTAAAGATTTCCGAAGGCTGCGACCGGACATGTACTTTCTGCGCGATCCCGAAGATGCGTGGGAAGCACATCACCAAGCCGATGGAAATGGTCATCGCCGAGGCACAAGAATTGGCTGCCGACGGCGTGCGGGAATTGATCATAGTCGCGCAAGACACGACGTATTACGGACTCGATCTGTACGGTCGCGTTCGACTGGTCGAGTTGTTGCAACAACTTGAGGAAGTTGACGGCATCGACTGGATTCGGCTGATGTATCTTTACCCGATCAACTTCTCGGACGAGCTGATCGAGTCGATCGCCGGCAGTGAAAAAATCCTGCCGTACCTCGACATGCCCTTGCAACACATCAACGACACGATGCTCAAACGCATGCAGCGGCGAGTCAACCGCGAGCAGACCGTCGAACTCGTCCACAAACTCCGCGATCGCATCCCGAATCTTGTCATGCGAACGACGTTCATCACCGGTTTCCCCGGGGAAACTGATGTGCAGTTTGAGGAACTCAAGGCGTTCGTGGCGGACGCAAAGTTTCAAAGAATGGGTGTCTTCACCTACTCACTGGAACCTGGTACGCCGGCCGAGAAGCTGAGCGATCATCTGCCCGAAGACGTCAAGAACGCTC
>JAYVSP010000652.1:0-3208 GCA_043775215.1 Planctomyces sp.
CATCCCCTTCTACAAATCCCACGCGCTATGGCGCGCAAACGATTGCCACATAAGACTTACGACTAAACTACACGCCATTCGTTCCTGACACCTTTTCTCTGCTGACACCTTTTCTCTGCTGTGACACCTTTTCTCTGCTGACACCTTTTCTCTGCACCTTTTCTCTGACCCCAAAGTTCCGTCGACCCGGAGCACTCTCAAAGATCAGCTATCGTTCGCGGACGTGCAATGACTGAAATCCCAGAAGCTGAATCCCCGGTTTCGGCGCATCGGCGAATAAACGAACTTGGAAATCGAGCCAGAAGTCACCGCGACCATCTGGCCGAATAACTCGCAACGCGCCAAGCATTCCTGATGAATGCGTGAAGAGGGCCGGCAGAGTCGAGTCTTCGTTTGTCCGTAGATAAGCCGCGATCGACTTAGCCGCCTGTGGAAACAACTGTTTCACATCGTCCATCGACTTCACGAGCACAAATGGTTTTCCGGTCAAGGGGTCTAGCGGCAATCGGTCGAGATACGTGCCGACCAAATCCTCCAAGCGGTCGGGAAGCTGATCATGCTCATGTCGCCAAGCGAGCAACGCCAAAATTTGAATCACCGCCCGATGCCGCACCTCAAGGGCAAAGGCTTCCGCGACCGGCGGCGAGGCGGACCGCCCCTGTTCGCTGATCAATTGGAAGAGACTTTCGCCAAAGACCGGTGGTTTCAGATTTGCCAATCGCTCTTCCACGGTGGGTATCGTGCGAGGGTCCGACGATTCGGATTCGCTGCTCGTTGGCCGTGAGGAGGGTGAACTGGTTTGTGGAAGCGTCCGTGGTGAGAGGCGGATACGGTCAAATTGCCCCTCGCAAACGACCGCGTCGATTGCTTCCGCAATCGCCAGTCGCGCGGCGAAGAATGCGTTGAGTTCCCTCCGGGTGCGCGCTCGCTCCCATGGAAACATTTTGTCGAAAAACGCTCCCGGTTGGCTGCTGTAACTCCACTGGCTGCTGTAACTCCACTCAAACTGTGGTTTGTCAAACGCTGCGTGGAGTGTCGCCCGCTCGCTACGAACGGCCTCGGTCTGACTGGGCCATGCTGACTCCACGGCCGTCAACTCGTGCAGGGCTTGGCGGATCGACTCCGGCGAGCGACCTTTCTCGGCATTGGCAATCAAACGGCCATAAGCGAGATGCATTATTTGCTGCGCCCGCACCCAATCGGCGTTCGTCGAACTGCGGAGCAATTGCCGGCCAAACTTCCAGATCGCCAAAGGGTGATCCAATATGTCGGCCAATTGCTCTTCACCAGCCACAGGGATCAGCAAGCCGCTAATTGCCGACTTCTCAAACATTTCACGCGGCCAAATCAAATTGGGATCGCGGGTCGCCTGCCGAAACAGTTGTCGCGCTTCGGATAACCGCTCGCGTCGCATGAGTGCCACGATGCGGTCGTAGACGTCTCGGCCCGCTTGCTCTGCCGGCCACTCAGCGTTTTGCCTGACTTCGCCAAGGGAAGGTACTGCACGAACGAACGAGGGTACGCCACTCACGCGATACCAGCCGATGCCGGCATACAACAGAGCGAACGGGATCAGCAAGCTCGCGGCGAATCGTCCCCATGCCGCCGCCGTGTTCCGCTCTTCCATCCAGTCACGCGAGTGGAACCAACTCGCGAACAACAAGATCGCCACCGGAACCATGTCGAAAGCGGACGGCACGTAGATCGCCCGTAAGCACAGGCTCCAACCAATGATTAAGCCGGAGCACAGACAGGCCACAAACGAAGAGACGATCGGACTGCGGACCGTCTGCCCCACCAGTTGTCCCGCCGAGTAGCTCACGATCGCAACGGGAGTCCAGAATGCAAATAACGTGGAAACGACCACTAAAACATTTGATTCGCCGAACAGCAGTGCGATCACAATCGCAAACGCGACATAAGCCACGACAAATGGTAATCGCACGAGATGCTTGCTCAGCCACACAAGGCCAGGCGAAATGCCGCGATCAGCAAGGAACCGATACCGCTGATCGCGCTGGTCGTGCCGATAAGCCCACACACCGAAAAGCGTCGGACTGGCCATTAAACCGACCAGGCACAGGCCGGTCAGCGGAAGCAGCGCGTAGGACCAGCGGAACCCCCACCGCGCGTACTCGTGCGTTCGCCAGTATTCCGCAACAGGAATGGCCATTGCGAACAGCACCGTCCACAGCCACATCCGCGCCAGCAACCATTCGCGCGTGATCAGCCGGCCGAGTTGCTGTTGCCACGCGATTGGCGAATGCTCCCACAGCCCCCCTTCGCAGATGGGATACAACAACCACCACCAGGCCTTCTTCTCCCAGGGATGAACATCAAGCATCCAACACCGAGCCAGCCAGAACTGCAGACTGACCAGACAACAGCCGCCAGCAACCATTGCGGCGAGAGCCCCTTGGACTTTGGCTTGAGCTTGAACTTCGGCCAAATGGTCTTGGTAGCGGTAGACTGGGGCGCTGCTTTCGACGATAGCCAAGAGCAAACCACCGAACGGCAAGCCCAACACGGTCGCCAGTACCAACGCCGACAACACGCTTCTCGTCAGCACGGACGCTGTTTGCGACAGCACAAAGATTCCCGACACGAAGAGCAGAAAGCTGAACTGCGTCATCTGCGTGAACTGCGACAGCGATGGAACCAGCCATAACAACGCCGTCCAACTGATCGCCGCCAGCAACAGCGAACTACTCAATCCGGCCAGCAGTTTCGCGGCACACACGGCGCTCGACGGAGCGGCCACGCGCGCAATAAATCCCAAGTCCCTTCCTCACGCTCGTTCGCGTACGACATCGCGCCGCAGCCCAGCGCGTAAAGCAACGAAAACATCATGGCCGACACCGCCAATGCACCATCGCGCCAAGTTTCCCCCTGCCCCAGCCAAAGCTCTTTTTTTCCCAGCCAGAGCAACAGCCCGCCGAACGCAATGATCATCCCCACCACGGTGAACCAGAACGGTCGCAGCACGCGTAGCTCTTTCCAGAGCATGCGAGTGAAAACATCGCGCCAGCGACGCTGTGGCGTTGACGATGCGACAGGTACGAGACTGATGCTGGGACTGGCGGCGGACATGCTGGGCCTCATGTTTTTGACATCTGAGATATCTGAGATGTCAAATTTCAGATGTCATATTTCAGATTTTCGAGACGTTAGATTTCATGGCAGCCGGGGTCGGGTGTTTGGTTTTTTG
>JAYVSP010000653.1:0-6257 GCA_043775215.1 Planctomyces sp.
ATCGGTTACCGAGTACGTAAACACGAACGCATCGGAACTGGCCGTCGTGTCCAGAACGTTTCCGATCGTCAGAGTAAAGACGGCGGACGCATCGACTTCTCCACCAACAGTAGCGTCATTGACCTTAACCGTGACGCTGTAGGAGGACTTTGTTTCGAAGTCCAGGACGGTCCCGGCCTTGAGTCGGAGTTCGTTGCTGACGATTTCAAAGCTGGCTGCATCTGTGCCGCTCAATGACAAGTCGTTTGTTCCCGCGGCATCATCGGTGACGACGATATCCGCCAGTTTGGTCGCTGTGATCGTGCTGGCGTTCTCGGCAATTGTGGTCGTGGTGTTCTGGAACGTCACCGCAGTCGGGGCTGCGTTGCCGTCGTTTTCGTACCACGCAATCTTATCGTCAAAGAGCGACGCGCTGAGGACATCAAGGTCGCCGTCGCCGTCTACGTCAGCGGCAACTACCGAACTAGCCCCATTTGCACTCGTAGTGATTGTGCTGACTGTCCATGCGCCGACGGCCGGGCTGCCGTCGTTCTCGTACCATGCAATACTGCTGTTAACAGTCGACGCGCTGACGACATCCATGTCGCCGTCACCATCCACGTCCGCTGCAAACACGCTGTACGCACCAGACGCCCCTGTGCTGATCGTGTGGGCCGTAAAAACTTCGCTACCGTTGTTCTCATACCACGCGATCTTGTTGTCACTAAACGACGCGCTGAGCACATCCAGGTCGCCATCCCCATCCACATCCGCCGCAAACACCGAACCGGCCCCATCGGCCGCCGTGCTGATTGTGTGGGCCGTCCATGCGCCGACGGCCGGGGTGCCATCGTTTTCGTACCACGCGATCTTGTCGTCATACTTCGACGAGCTGAGGACGTCCATGTCCCCGTCACCGTCTACGTCCGCTGACATCACGCTGGTCGCAAGATCGGCCGCGGTGCTGATCGTGCGGGCTGTGAAGACCTGGCTGCCGTCGTTTTCGTACCACGCGATCTGGTCGTCATAGGCCGACGCGCTAAGCACATCCATGTCGCCGTCACCGTCCACGTCCGCTGCAAACACGCTCCTCGCAGAATTGGGCGCTGTACTGATTGTGTTGGCCGTGAAGACCTGGCTGCCATTATTCTCGTACCACGCGATCTTGTCGTCATACTTCGACGAACTGAGGACGTCCAGGTCGCCGTCGCCATCCACGTCCGCCGCCGTCACGCTGGTCGGACCATTGGCCGCAGTGCTGATCGTACGGGCGGTGAAGACTTCGCTGCCGTTGTTCTCGTACCACGCGATCTTGTCGTCATTAATCGACGCAGAGAGCATGTCCATATCGCCATCGCCGTCTACATCCGCGGCAAATACTGACCGGGCTTGATCAGCGCTGGAGGAGACGATGTTCTGGCCAGCGAAGGCACCGGTGGCTGCTTTCGGCGAGATGATCGTGACCGCGTAGTCTTCCACTTCTCCGTCAACCGCAAGCCCTGCCGGGCCGAGTCCACCTGCCGTGCTCAGCCGGAAGCGGCCGAACGTCACGCCGTCTTTCGCCCGGCTCGGTACATCGAACGTGAGATTGTTGTTGCCAACGACAACGTTCTGTGACGCGAAGATCTGTTCGTCCGCTCCGCCCCAGTTGCCGTCGCCATTGAAGTCGATCCACGCATCCAGCTTGCCGATCCCGACCGTAACACTGACCGTCACTGTCGCGCCCAACGCGCCAACCTTGACCGTTCCAAACGTCACGCCGTCGTCGTCAGATCCTTCCGAATCCGCATTGGCCGAATGGACGACTTCGATATCATTATCCCGAAAGTTCCCGAGCGTTGGTCCGGTCGTCCAATGCCGAGCCCCGTTTTCGGCGTCGGTCGTCGGATAAGGTGTTGGCGTGTCGCCGTAGTCGCCGTTCTCGTTTTCATACCACTTGATCTCGGCATCAGCGACGGCCGACGCGCTGAGGACGTCCAGGTCGCCGTCGCCGTCCACGTCCGCAGCAAATACGCTCCTTGTCCCACCGGCTGCCGCAGTGATTGTGCGTGCCGTAAAGACTTCGCTGCCGTTGTTCTCGTACCACGCGATCTTATTGTCAGTTCTTGACGCGCTGAGAGCATCGATGTCGCCGTCGCCGTCCAAGTCCGCCGCGATCACGCTCAACGCCCCATCAGCGGCAGTACTGATCGTACGGGCCGTGAAGATTTCGCTGCCATTGTTCTCATACCACGCGATCTTGTCGTCATAAAACGATGCGCTGAGAACATCCATGTCGCCGTCCCCGTCCACATCCGCCGCCGTCATGCTCAGAGCGCCGTCGGCCGCTGTGCTGATCGTACGGGCCGTGAAGACTTCGCTGCCGTTGTTCTCGTACCACGCGATCTTGTCGTCATAAAACGATGAGCTGAGGACATCCATGTCGCCGTCGCCATCCACATCGGCCGCCGTCACGCTGGTAGCGCCGTTTGGCGCCGTGCTAATCGTACGGGCTGTGAAGGATTCGCTGCCGTTGTTCTCGTACCAAGCGATCTTGTCGTCCTTGAGGGATGCCGAGAGAACGTCCATGTCGCCATCGCCGTCCACGTCCGCTGCCGTCACACTGCGCGCCCCATCGGCCGCCGTGGAGATCGTTTGGGCCGTCCATGGGCCAGCATCCGGGGTGCCATCGTTCTCGTACCACGCGATCTTGTCGTCCCGATATGACGCGCTGAGGATATCGACGTCGCCGTCCCCGTCCACGTCCGCTGCGAACACCGAAAAAGCCCCATCGGCAGCAGTGCTAATGGTAAACGGCGAGAAGCTATTACCACCACCATTGTTAATATCCCAAACGATCTTGTCGTCTGTGTATGATGCGTTGAGGACATCCATGTCGCCGTCGCCATCCACGTCCGCCGCATACACCGAATAGGGCCGATCGGTGGCGCTGGAGACGGGTGATCTATTCACATTAAACATACCACTGGCTAATTTGGGCGCGATGCTCGTGACCGCGTAGTCTTCGACTTCACCGTCGGCCGCAAGCCCTGCTGGGCCGAGTCCCCCGGCCGTGCTCAGCCGAAATCTCGCGAAGGTCTGACCGGCTTTGGCGTTACCTGGCACATCGAACGTCAGGCTGTTGTCGCCGATGACGACGTTCTGCGACGCAAAGATCTGTTCACCCGCTCCGCCCCAGTTGCCGTCGCCGTTGAAGTCCATCCACGCATCCAGCTTGCCAATCGCGCCCGTCACGTTGACCGTCACCGTCGTGCCCAGCGCGCCTACTTGAATTGTTCCAAAGGTCACGCCATTTTCGTCTGCTCCATCCCCGTCTGCATTGGCCGAGTGAACGCCATCGGCTTCCGAATCGACGGATGCTCCCAGCATGAGTGCTCCGCCAGTCGTATGCTGTGCTCCGCTTTCAGCCGCAAGCGTTGGATACGGCGTCGGTGCGTCACCCCAGTCGGCGGCAAGCAGGACGCGAGTCTCCAGCATTTCGGTGATGGCTTGCTGTGGCAGCGCCTTGCTTGCCACCGTCTTGCGGCGTCGCACTTGGGAAACCGAACGAGCGTGCAGCAACGATCGTGACCATTTGCGGAGGGAAAACGTAATCATGAAGATGGCCCTTGATGAAAAAATAGGTGGTTTCTGTTGGTGATCCCGGCGAGCCGTTGATTCATGGTTTCGCCTGGCCGGACCACGCGACGGTCTGGCCCTGGTCTTCGAACCAGATGCCGTGACGGATTTCGTTCGTTTTGAATCCCAGCGCCTTAGGACGAGTGACGCCGGGCAATGCGACGACGTCGTAGAGCTCGCTGACGATGCCTTCGATCCGCACCCAGTACACGATGTCGCCAGAATCGAGGTCGACGACAATCAGCCCGCAGCGAGCTTCCGCTTTCCGCTCGGCCAGTTTGTCGTCGAGGGCGAGTCCTCGAAAGGTGGCTTCGCGAGGTCGAGACAGTCCGATGACGGCGTACTTGCCGACAAAGGTCAGTCCTCGTGCGTAACCAGGACAAAACGCAATGGCTTCAAACTTGCCTGTGGCCGGATCAACCCAGCCGAATTCGCCCTGTCCTGAATTCAGCAGCCACAAACGATCCCGATAGAGCCGTGGCGAATGCGGCATCGAGAACCCGGTCGCCACGATCTCACCCGATGGCACGTCGATCACACATCCTCCGTCTCGCCGATGATCTCGCCAGCCGTCAGCCACATCGCTCTGACTGACAGCCGTGACGTACTTTGGTTGCCCCGCCTGCATCGCCAGGCCGTTGAGATGGCAGCGATCTTCAGCAGCCAGCTTGCTCAGAAACGGCGGTTTCCACAGCGGCTGAAAACTGTATCGTTCACTGATCGTGGCAAGGCAACCGAACAACGTGTTGACGAAGACGGGACGTCCATCTGTTCCAACGGAAACATCATGGGCATCAAGATCGCCGGTCGTGTAGCCGACCTTCGGGACATAGAGTCGGTCGTAGCCGTCTGCGGGTTGACCGGCCAGCAAAACATTCTCGAACCGCCACATCTGAAACCGCGAACTCATCCACAACGTCTGGCCATCGCCCCACAGCCCAAGGCAGCGTTCGAACGTGCGCTCAAAGACCGACAGTTCGCCGTTGGCTTTACGCCCGAGAAAGAACAGCTTGCCTGCCTGGTAGGTCGAGAACGACAGGCTGATTTGAGTCTCTGCCAGCCAGTCAGAGAATTGACGAGAGCTTGTGACTTCGAGAGATTTTCGCGTCCCGTTTGCGGATTCGAGGGAAGGGAGCGTTTCGGTCATCATGGTTGATCTTCGTCTTGGGATCTAGTCTTCCGTGGGCGGCCAGGATTCAGGGAACGCCCACCGCAGAAAGGGTCGGGAGGTTACTCGTTCCTGCATCCAATGCGACGTTTTCCGGAAGTACGCCAGAAAAACTCAACACAATCAAATCTTTTCCACCATGCGGGATTCGCAGCCTTTTTTCCAACGGGCGTGGTCGCGGATGTTTGTTAAAACAGGCCCGTTCTGCCGGGAAGAACGTTTGCCGTAAGGCGAACCCGGTGCGCAATTCGGCCAGGATGGCCGCCTGGTGCGATTCGTCCGTGTGAAAGTCAGTGCCATCAGGGCTGCCGCTGCGATGTGACAGGAATCGCAACTCGGAAGCCGAGATCATGCAAACGCAAACCGGCATCATAGGCCGTTCGATAGGATGAGGCACACTCGACGCTGGAACCATCCCAGCGACCGCCACGCATATGCCGCTTTTGTGAAAATCCCGCAGGTCCGAAAGGATCAATCACGTCAGAACCAGCCCGTCTGGCATAGTCGCCCGGTACGTATCCGTCATGAATCCATTCGACCACATTTCCCGCAATATTGAACAGCCCAAACGGGTTGGCATCCAGCAGACCGACGGGCTGAGTCGAAGGCCCAGTTCGGCCACTACCCCAGGCGATGAATGCCGCGTCATCATCTGAGTCGCCGTTCCAGAATCTGGTTGTTGTTCCGGCCCGGCAGGCAAATTCCCACTGGGCTTCGGCAGGCAGTCGATATCCGGTGCCCGATTGTGTTCCCTTGTCAGGAGTCCCGGCGTTGCCGTTCTGGAGTCCTTCTTTCTCGGTCAGCGTACGACAGAATTCGACCGCCTCATGCCAACTCACCCACTCGACCGGATGTTCGCTGGTGTCGACTCCAGCAACAGCCTGCTTGCCTTCTCCCTCTTCAGAAAAGTGAGCCGGGTTATGGCCCATGACTGTCTTGTATTCACGCTGCGTGACTTCGTATGCCCCCAGGTAAAACGGCTGAGTGATGAGGACTCTGTGTCGAGGCAATTGGCCTTTCACCCGTTCACTGAGTCCGGTGTCATTGGGAGACGCGGCAACGGAAATGGCATTCTCTTCCTCCGAGCTGCCCATCATAAACTCGCCCGGCGGAATGAGGCGGAACTTCATGCCGATCGAATTTGTCAACTCCACACTGACACCCAGATAGTCGGCCCACGCTTCTTGAAAGTTGGCCGCTGCCACCGCATCAAACGGCGCGACGGCTGCCCTCGGGGCGTCTTTGGGCCATGGGTACAATTTCGCAGATTCTGAAGTGCCTGCGGAAACCGAGTTGGAAACGGGCAACTCCGGGGAAGTGATGCTCAAAGGTTCCTGCGTCGGGGCGTTCGGTTTGATTAGGGCCGCAGCCTCAGCACTGTTCGTGATCGAATCGGCAATGGCAGGAGCAGCGCTTGCTGGACCCCTGGGTGCAGGTTCTCCGGTTTCGAAGCCCGAAATCAGTTCACCTTTTTTTGGATTGCCCTTGAAGG
>JAYVSP010000654.1:0-6321 GCA_043775215.1 Planctomyces sp.
GCGTAATGAACTCGCTCGCCTCTATCACTGGAAACAACACAACAAACTCGCGCCATTGAACATCAGTAAACGACAAATCTAAGACAGTCGAAGTAGGGAGGCTGGGGGATAGGGTGGTGGGGAGATCGCACACCAGAAGTCGTCTCCCCACCGTCCTACCTCCCGTCTCCCCATCCTTCTCCCAAACTCGAGCGGAGTGAACCATGTTTCAATTCACCAGCGAAGGTCGGACACACACATGTGACGGAGTGACTCGCCGAGACTTTTTGCAGGTCGGCGCATTGGGCGCGACCGGGCTGACGCTCGCCGACCGGACTGCACTGCAAGCATCCGGTGCGGTTGAAAAAGGTCGCGAAGAGCGGTCTTGCATCATGATCTTCAATCTCGGCGCGCCCAGTCAGTTTGAGACTTGGGATCCGAAGCCGGATGCTCCCGCCGAAATTCGTGGCCCGTTCAAGCCAATCTCGACAGCATCTCCCGAAATTCAGATCAGCGAGATCTTCCCGAAGCACGCAGCCATCGCGGATAAGTTTTCAATCGTCCGCAGTTGCTATCACACGGGAGCCGCCGTTCACGACACCGGCCACCAGTTCATGCAGACCGGCCGCCTCTTCTCTGGCGGAATCATCACTCCGCACGCGGGCTGTGTGACGAGCTACCTGATGGGACGCCGCTCGGACTTGCCGGCTCACGTTATCATGCCGCAAACGATGGGCAACACCGGCGGCGGACTGCCGCACGGACAAGACGCGGGATTCCTCGGCAAAGCCCATTCGCCATTCTTTCTGAATGCCGATCCATCGAAGGACGACTTCCGTGTTCCCGACTTGCTGCCACCCAAGCAAATCGGTGAAGTGCGACTCGACCGCCGCCGCAAGCTCCGCGAAGTCGTCGACAACACGGTCACCAACTTCGAGAAGAGCGAGAATGCGAAACTGGTCGACAGCAGCTTCGAGGCCGCGTTCCGAATGGTCACCAGCGAGCAAGCCCGCGCCGCGTTCGATCTGTCGCGCGAACCGAAATCGGTTCGCGAGAAATATGGCCTGAACCGCTTCGGACAGTGTTGTCTGTTGTCGCGACGGCTGATCGAGGCCGGCGTGCGGTTCGTGACCATCAACACCTTCCTTACGGTCTTTGATGAGATCACCTGGGACATTCACGGCACAAAGCCGTTCACCTCCATCGAGGGAATGCGCGACATTGTCGCTCCGATGTACGATCAAGGTTACGCGGCGCTGATCGAAGACCTCGAACAACGCGGATTGCTGGAAAACACACTGGTCTGCAACCTGGCCGAATTCGGCCGCACGCCGCGCGTGAACCCGGCCGGCGGCCGCGATCACTGGCCGCAATGCTGGTCCACCTACTTCGCCGGTGGCGGTGTGAAAGGTGGCCGAATCATCGGCAAGAGCGACCCCATCGGCGGTTACCCAGCCGAACGTCCCGTCAATCCGGCCGAAGTCGTCGCCACGATTTATCACAGCCTCGGCTTCAACCTGGAATCGCATCTCCCCGGTCCGGCCGGCCGCCCATTCCCACTGGTTGATTTTGGAACGAAGCCGATCCACGAACTATTTGCATAGTGCTGATTGGTTTCGTCTTCATCATGCGTCACTAAAACAGCCGGGATCGCGAATTCCTTCAACACGCGGCGAAGTGCTGACCGAATGCGAGTCGCGGGAGCGACGTCGCCTACGATGGATCGCGATTACTATTTCAATAGTCCTTGTTCGCCCGAACCTTGAAGTGAGTGTTGTGATGAAGCGATTCGCCGCGGTTTTCCTCTGCCTGCTGATTTTTGCGGGCGCCGTTTGGGGTGGCGAGGGCGATGCTGCGAAGGTCGAGCGAGGTTCGAAGACGGCCAAAGGAGGGTTCCAGAACGAGGATGAAATCCGGGACAAGTTCAATCACTGGCAGACCGACGCGGATGCTCGCGCATGGCTTGAGGCAATGAATCATCAGATTGCCGAGATCAACACCGTTTCGGCATCGAAGCCGCATGGCGAAAAAGCAGACGTGGAAGTGACGGTCAAAACGAAGTCTGGCGAACGAGTCGAACGGATTTCGATCAAGCTCGTCAGCAGTCCGAACGGCTTCAATCAGATCGACAAACGCTGGCTGAAGACGTACGAGAGAATGTGGAAGATGCCGCCGAATGTCGTGGAAGCGTTGAAGTTGTTCGTTGGTGAGACGCCGCCGCGCGAATCCAGCCGCGACAAGAGGCGAATGTATCTTGATGAACTGGACGAGAACGCTCAGCAAGCCGTTCTGGACTTCTTCAAGAAGAACAAAGACGAAATTGTTTCCGATCTGCTCGCGGGTGATGGCCTTCACGCCGCTGGCTGGATGATGGTCATCCATCGCCCCAAGCCAGTAACCCGAAGCGCGAGCGAAGGCGAGGTGACCGACAAACCCAAGTGGATCATTCGATCGTCGGCTGATGCGATCAAGTTCTACAGCGACGGCCCGGTTGAACTCACCAAAGCCGGCAACTTGAAAATCGGCCGCATCACCCTGCAACGCAAAGGGGGCGACAACGGCCGAGAAACCGCCAAGATGCTGCAATTCAAAATCAATCCGGTTCAGCTTTTCGATGCCAAGTCGTCCGACTGAATGATTCGACGCTAAGAACCGGCGCATCAATAACTGTCGTAGCCGAAGTCGCCAGACTTCGGATCTGAACTCTGGCGAGTTCAGCGACATCTGACACTTATTTCTGCGCCGGTCCTAAGTTGATGGCTTGCTGCAAATAACCGTCAATGGCGTTGACGCTGCGACAACAAAGAGACCTAAACGACCTAAACCCTTTTCGTTTTCCAGTGGTTGCGCGGATGCCTCAATTCACTTCGTCGCTTGGGTGAATCATCAGTGATCGTCAAATAAAGTGCCTGTCCTTTTTTTCTGGCCGCCAATCCACACGCCAATCACTCGGCAAAAATTCATTCCCGACCGCACGGCTGTCATGCTGGAACGCACGCTCGGCGGATTCACGGCTCCTCAGCCTGCCATCATTTCGTGTGTGACCGGCCAGGCGAGCTACACCGATTTCAACAGCCGCGAAATCCTGAACCGCTGGGTGGACTACCCGCAACGGCTGTGGGACGTCGTCGATAAGACCATTTCGTCCGGCGTCGAGTTGCTGGTGCATGTCGGCCCGGGTCCGAACATCATCCCCGCGACGTTGCAGCGCATCAGCCTGAACGTGCAAACGCAGTTGGCCGAGAAAACCTGGGGCGGTCTGGGAATGCGAGCCATGTCGCGCATCGTCCGCGGCAATCGTCCGTGGCTCGCGAACCTGCTCTCCAAAGAAGCCAACTTGTTGCGCGCGCCGTTTATTCAAGAGGTTGTCTTGGAAGACTGGCTGCTGGCGCAGATGCCATAGACCGAGCGAGGCGAAGCCTCAGACCAATGTGGCCGTCATCGCTTTTCTAGAGGTGGTTTCAAAACCCGTAGCACAGGCGGCTCGCCTGTGATTTTCGGCCCGAATTCAAGCAGGCGAGCCGCCTGCTCTACGTTTTGAAACTACCTCTAGTAGAAAAGAGCTGCGTCCCTGCGTCCCCCTTTTCCCCTCCGCAATTCAAGACATGAAATATCATTCCTCAGGAAGTTGATGTCGATTAGGATGTCGAGCGTATTTTCGCGCGAGGCAGACTGTTGTTGAGGAGATTCGTGATGTCGGTCATCATTTTAGATCAGCAAGCGACTGAGCGGCTGCAAGCGGCGACCGAACGGGCCGAAGTGCGTGATGCCAATGGTCGTTTTCTCGGAGTTTTTACGCCGTTTGCCTCACTCATTCCGCCACTGTCTCAAGAAGAGCTTGATCGTCGGGCTGCCGAGCCGGGAGGACGTCCGCTTGCCGATATCCTTCGCGACTTGGAGTCGCGTGCATGAAGTTCACCGTGATCTGGAAACCGTCCGCCGAACAAGAACTGGCTCGGATTTGGGACAGTGCGAACGATCGTCGCGAAATCAAATTCGCTGCAAATGCCATTGATCGCCAACTGGCTGCTTTCGCAGACCGCATTGGTGAATCGCGAGAAGGGACCGATCGCATTCACTTTGAACGCCCGTTGGGAATCAGGTTTCGAGTGTCGCTGACCGACCGAATCGTCCTAGTGCTCAACGTTTGGCGGACCGAGTAACGGCGACGGCCAAGAGCCGACCATCGACAAATTATGATTCTTTGCGGGGCCGACCTCGCGGACGGGTGGTTGCTTCCAGGCCGAGTCGAACCACGCTGCTTTTCGTCCAGCGGTCGTCGCCAAACGGCAAACCGCGCTGATTGCAGTTCCGCAGCGACTTCAGTTCCGCTTCGGTTTCGGGCTTGTTGACCCAAGACCGCCATTGACGCGGAAGGAGTGTATCAACCGGTGTACTGAGCCAGCGGTGTTCGCTGGCCGCTTGCTGACGAGCGTAGACCCAGCCCCACCGCCAGGCTTCCACAAGCCTCAGACCAATGTGGCCGTCATCGCTCCGCGTGACGAGCCTTTCAAGTTTGAACATCAACGGCCAAAAGGCTCATCACGCGGAGCGATGATGGCCACATTCAGCGACCGAAAACTTGACACGCGAAGTTCAACTTTCAGGCAGCTTCCGCAGACGCTGCTGCCCGGTCGTCCCCTCGAAAAGAGCCGGAATGTGGGGCAAGCTGTATCTGATTTGCGTCAGACCGCGCGGCATGGCGAGCGCCTGCATGAAATGACCGACTCGCTCAGCCAAGATGCGGCCCCCGTTGGCGCCGTTGACTTTCGAGATGTTCGGCCAATATAAGAGTTGCGACCTCTTTTCTCCCCAGAATCGTATGGAACGATTTGGCGACGGTTAAACCGCGCTCGAGAGGTCGGTGCTCGGGAACTTTGAAAAATACCCGATGTACTTGACAAACAGTCGTACCGAAAGCAACTTCTGCCAGCGACATTGTGGTCACTCGGCATCCATCCGGCAGGACCGACGGGACGACCGGCAATCGCTATCAAGTGGCCTTTGGGGACTAACAACGGTGACACCGAGCTTGGGGTAGGCAATGTATTATCCGCCAACACGGAGCGCAGCATGAGAGCTATGCCGTTAACATTGACGTTTATATTTGCCACTCTACTTTCCAGCTTCGAAAGTGGCTGTGGTTCGGCCGCTCCGGTAGCACCTGAAGAAACCGTTAAACCGGTAGCACCTGAAGAAACCGTTAAACCATTGTTGATAAAGATGCTCGATGCCTGGAGTCTTGGAATAAATAGCGATCAATTGTATGTCAACCACAAAATTGATGATGTATATTTCTTTGATGAGGCTTGGGTCGACGGAGCGGTGCTCCTAAGGTACGAAATAAAGGGATTCCGGGAGCGTCCAGAGTGGGCCGGGTCCACTGATGTGCCCGGATCAAAAGTATTTTCTGTCACCGTGAATCTCACATTCCAGAGTCGCGCAGGAACGGAGAAGACGCAGCAGCGCATTTATATCGCGAGTATGGCGCAAGAAGCTGGGACTACGCACCATTGGTGGCACTTCACTACCGTTCTTCCGTTGATCGCCACACCATAACCGATGTGGTCTATAGAATCCCCCGCACTTCATAGGGCAACGCCAATTTGAGAATCACCGTAGAGCGGATCACGAAGCGAGTCATTGACGCGTTTGAAGAACATTGGAGTTCGCTGCGACATAGTTCATTCAAATGGGACGCGTCGGATTGCCTTGCCTTCAATAAGCATGTAACGAGCCACTTTAAGAAATTGACGTCGAGCACAAAGTGGGGTGTGTACGTCATTCGCAGTCAATCAACGCAATCGGTTCTTTACATCGGCAAGGCTGGGACTGTGGCAAACAATGGGCGTCTAAAGAGGCAGGGCATCCCCGGACGATTGAAGGCTGAGCGAGATGGCGGGCAGTCAGCAAATGATTGGTTTCGTTCTTTATGGAAGAAACATGGTCCGCTATTAATCGAGTACGCGATTGCCGTTGCTCAACCCGTATCGCCCGCGTTATTGGAAGCACAATTACTTCAGGTTTTCCTGAATCAGAATGGCAGTCTTCCAACTGAGAACAAAGCGTTTTAGTCCTTTTTCATCCCGATGGAAGACGTGGACGTAGAAAAGGGGACGCAGCGGACGCCGCTCTTTGTTTGGCATCACCTGACCGTCGAAGACGTCAAGAAAAAAGCTGCGTACCTTTTCTCATTTCTCACCCATCTACAACAGGCTCGTCACCAGATGGCAAGCGAGTCATCAGCGTGCGGAACAGCGCGGTCTCACCGGTCTCCTTCCCGGCATAAGGTCCGAACGCCAGCGCCAGGACCATTCCCGTGACCAGACAGGTCAACGCCAC
>JAYVSP010000655.1:0-5345 GCA_043775215.1 Planctomyces sp.
GAGCCTGTGAAGGAATTGAGCCGCGACCGTCAGGGAGCGGTCATAAGTCCTTGTCCGTCACACTCCCTGACGGTCGCGGCTCGAAAGATTCACAAGCTCTGAGTGACAGTCAGGCAGCGCTTCGCGACCGGTCACTCACGAACTCCGAAGATTGTGTTGTCGCTGCCACGAGCCGCGGGCAGACTGCCTTCAGCAACTTCGCGAATGAACGGCATTGGCTGGATGACAATCGAGCGTGTTGCAGGTAGACGCTCAGAAATTGATCGCAGTTCAAGAGTGCGTGCAGGTCTTCCTCATAGCGAGTCAGTGGCCGGAAGTTTCGGGCACGCTGTCCGAGTCGGAGCGGGCCACGCTGAAAGGTCGCCTCGGAAACATCAATCAAGGACAAGGTCTCGTCTGGACGGACCAGCACGTTGCCCAAGTGGATCGCGCGAAAGTAAACGCCTTTTTTGTGCAACAGCGCGACGAACTCGGCCAGCGCAAGGACCAGCCGAGTGCGCCGGTTGGCCGAGGTGGCGGGATCAGTCAACACGTCTCGCAGTGTCTCTCCCGCGATGTATGGGTAGGTGACGATCTGCCGTTGGATTTCCGGAACGTTGTACACACCGGTCACGTTAACGGAACCGATGCCGAGTTGCTTCAGCCGCTCGGCGGCATTGGCAAAGCGGACGGCATACGGCCAGAACAACGCCGACGACAGCCAGCGTTTGCGGCGAAACAGCTTGATGATGAGTCCATCGTCGCGGCGCAGTACTTTGTCCCCGTGTCGATCACGGGAGAGAACGGCGGCTCCGCGAGTCAGTTCGGCGTATTGCTCGGCGGTTAGTTTTTGCATCGCAGGACCACGTACCATTGTTTCGAGATTCGGCCGCGCAGCGGCAACATTTGTACGATCGTCAGGCCAGCCGCCTCGATATCGCGTGCAAAAGCATTGAACCGGATCGGGATTCGGTCGTCCGCCTTCTTGGCTCGCAGAGCATCCCGCACATGAAAGTAAACTCCGTCCAGCGAATCCGCGCAGAAGAAGGAAGCCACGATCGGCCCTCGGCAAATTCGAGCCAACTCACGCAACGCCCGCTGACGGGTTTCCGGTTCGCGGAAATGATGAAACAGGCGATTGCACAGGATCGCGTCAAACTCTTTGTCGCCGAACGGCGTGTTCATGACGTCGGCCACCTTGAACCGCACGTTCGACACGTCCACTCCCGATTGTTCCGCCTTCGATCGAGCGGCTGCGACCATATCGGGCGCGACATCGGCACAAGTGACCTGCAAGCCCAAATCGAGAAACGTTGGCAGAAACCGACCGGCTCCGCAGGGAAGATCAAGAATGCGCGATCCGGCGGGGAGTCCCTCCAAGCCCTTCTGGATGCAACCGACTTCGCGGCGATGTGTCTGCGAGTCGAGATGGCGTTGCGCGTACTTCTTCGCCGCTCGCGGCGTCGAAAAGCGTTCGACAGTCATTTGATGAGAATCGCTCAAGAGCTGTGTCATAGTGTTGTCCGAACGTTGAATTCCGTTTCAGGCGAACCGCCAACCGGCCGCATGGCGCGTGGGATAGCAGTTCGCGAAATCGAGAGCGAGAGCAGTTTGCCGACACTCCAACGATTGACGCTGTCGCGTTTCACTTGAATGATCTCGCTCCAATGACAGTCCCTTTCTCTTCACAGGAGCTTGCCATGAGTCGCTCGTCACACTGCTTGGTCGGATTCAGTTGCTTGTTTGGCTTGGCCCTTTCGGTCATCGGCGCGGCGAACGCCGAGGACAAGAAGGAAGCTCCTGTCGTACCGCCGAAACAGGGTGAACGCGAGAAGATCAAACTATTCAATGGCAAAGACCTGACCGGCTGGGTGGGGCATGAGAAGCATTGGTCAGTGCAGGACGGCATCATCGTTGGCAAGAACACCGAACCGGTCCCAGTCAGCACATACTTGCTGACGGAACGCAAGTTCTCGGACTTTCGGTTGGTCTTCGAGGCCAAGCTGGTGACATCGGAGATGCACTCCGGCATCGCGATGTGGGGTAAGCTGGCTCCGGAAAAGGGTGACACGTTCACCTACGCCGGGCATCTGGTGATGTTCCCCTCGGGCTACGGCTTCTATGACTTGTATGGTCGCAACAGCATTCACAATAACGCCGCGGCCGCGCAGAAGGTCGGCAAACAGCACGACTGGAACAGCATGGAAATCCTGGCTCAAGGCAACCGCATCCGCTTCGTGCTCAACGGTCAGGCGATCTCCGACTGGCGCGATCCCGAACCCGACCGCATCAAAGAAGGTCCGATCGGCCTGCAACTGCACTCCAACAAAGAGCCGCAAGAGGTGCAGTTTCGCGGGCTGGAGTTGGAAACCTTTCCTGAAGACAAACTGCTGACTGTGAAAGAGTAATTCTCGATGCCCGCTCTGTATTTAGATGTTGTTCGATCGCTTCGGCAAGCTTTTCCGCAACCGGTGTCGGATCGGGTTCACGATGCCTACTTCGTGTTTTCGTTTCTGCGGGCGCTCGATCAGGTTGACCGGATGAAGTCGGAGACGCCGCTGCTTGGCAAGCCGGAGACGCTCGATTACCAGACGGCTCGGCAGCGGCGTGTGCCGACTTCGCCTGCCTCGCTGGAGCAGGTCAGCGACGAAATGGTGGAACATCTGTCAGGGCTGTTCATTTCGGGACACCCGCACGCCCAGGTCAACGTGGTGCCGGCTCCGACGATCGCCAGCATCATCGGCGGGATGTTGCCGTCGATCTACAACCCAAACTTGTGCAGCGACGAATCGGGGCGCCGAGTCTCCGTGGCGGAGGTCGAAGTCACCGCAATGGCCGCTGACCTCGTCGGCTTTCCGGCGGAAGACACCGGCGGAGTCTTCACGTTTGGCGGAACCGGGACTCTGCTGTACGGAGCCAAGATCGGACTGGAGAAGGCGTGTCCCGGAACGGCGCAATCGGGACTGCGTGAGCCGGCGGTGATTGTCTGTTCGGATCGCGCCCATTACGCCTGCTCGACGGTCGCAAGCTGGCTGGGTCTCGGTGAGCAAAATGTCGTGCAGGTGCCGACGACGCCGGAGAATGAGATTCGGACCTGTCTGCTCGAAACGATGCTGCGTGATATTCTCAAAGACGGTCGCAAGATCGCCGCGATCGTCGCGACGATGGGAACAACCGACGCCTTCGGACTGGATGACCTCGAAGCGATCGTTGACATCCGCGATCGGCTGCGCGACGAGTTCAGCCTCGACTACACACCGCACATTCACGCCGACGCCGTGATCGGCTGGGCGTGGAGTGTCTTCAATGACTACGACTTCACAACCAATCCGCTCGGCTTCGGACCGCGCACGGTGCGTGCACTGGCTGGCACCGCGCGGCGGATGCGGTATCTCGGCCAAAGCGATTCGCTGGGGATCGACTTTCACAAAACCGGGTTTGCTCCCTATGTCAGCAGCCTGTTCCTGCTGCGGCAGGCGAGCGACTTGCAACTCATCTCGCGCGACCAATCCGCGACGCCCTACCTGTTCCAGTCGGGCCACTATCATCCTGGCAAGTACACGTTGGAGACGACACGCAGCGGCAGCGGTCCCATGTCGGCACTTGCCAACTTGCTGTTGTTCGGCAAGGACGGACTGAGGTCATTGCTGGGCCACATCGTCACGATGGCTGTCGACCTATCTGCACACTTGAAGGGACACGCATCGACCGCCGTGTTGAACGAAGACAACTTCGGCCCGGTGACACTGTTCCGTGTCTATCCCGATGGCGTCGACACATTCTCCGTTCCGAAGCTGGAACAAACCGATTCCGCGTACCGCAGTCAGCTCCAAGTCCACAACGCCTATAACCGCCGCATCTTTGAATTGATCCACGACGAAGCTCTACAAGGCCGAGGCGTCGTGATCTCGCTGACCGACTGCTACCGCCTGTCCGACTACGGCGAGCCCATTGTCGCCCTCAAGTCGTACATCATGAGCCCGTTCTCCGAACCGGAAAACGGCGAAGCCGTGCTCGAATCCATCTGGCGTGCAAGACGGATCATCGCCGATGAAACAGGCGAGCGGGGGAATGTCAATCCCCCGAGGTGCTCAATAGCGTAGAGGCGGTTGTAAAACGCAGCACAGGCGGCTCGCCTGTAGACTCCTCTGCTTCCGAAAGTTGTTGCAGTTGAGTCAAGTTTTCGCGGGCGAGAGGAATAAGGTAAGAATAGAGTTGTTCTGGGATTTTGTTCCCATCCGTGTGGCCTTCTTATCCGTGTGGGACTGAGTTGCCAGAGCTTGACCGATCTCAAAGAACGCCGACCCACACGGATAAGAAGGCCACACGGATGGGAGCAAGACCTTGACACCCCGGTCGGTGGACCCTTCGGTCAGAGGCCTCGCCTCGCTGGTTTCTTCCGATGAATTCACAGGCGAGCCGCCTGTGCTACGGGTTTTGAAACCACGTCTCAGAAATGGCGTCGCACGAGCCGCTTGATTTGTTCTGCGGCTGGCGGCGAAACTCGCAGCGTGGCCGTGTGGATTTCGCTGTTGAAAGGTTGGCGATGCAAACCGGAATTGATCCGAAAGTGGATATTGTTTTCAAACGCATTTATGGGAGCGCGGAATATTCCGAGGTGCTCAAGAACTTTCTCAATGCTGTGCTCGCGGGATCGGGAGTTCCCCCAATCGTGGATGTGCAGGTTCGCAATCCGTTCAGTCAGATGGAGTCGCTCGACGACCGACTGACGATTTTGGACATCAAAGCTCGCGATGACCAAGGCCGCGAATACATCGTCGAGATGCAGTTAATGCTGCACAAGGCGTTTTGCGAACGGCTCATGTACTACTTGGCCAAGGAATATTCGCAGATGCTCGGTCAGGGTGAGGACTTCACGGAACTTCGGCCAGTAATCGTGGTCTGCATCATTGATGCCGTGCTGTTCCCCGCTAAAGATTTCCCGGAATCGGTTGGCTATCACAGTCGCTATGAACTGCGAGACCCGGACACTGGTATCCGATTCAGTGATCATTGGACCGTGCATCTGATCGAATTGCCGAAGTTCAAAAAGCAACCGGCTGATCTAGCAGAGGACATCGACCGCTGGACATACTTCTTGAAACACGGTGACGAACTCGACCCCGACAATCTGCCCGCGTCCTTGCAAACTCCCACCATCTGCCTTGCCACAGGAGTTCTCGATAAAATGTCACACAACACCGCCGAACGCGAACTCTATGAAGCACGCCTGAAATACCAGCGTGACCAATCCTGTTTCATCAAGACCGCGCGTGAAGAAGGTCGTGAAGAAGGTCGTGAAGAAGGTCGTGAAGAAGGTCGTGAAGAAGGTCGTGAAGAAGGTCGTGAAGAAGGTCGTGAAGAAG
>JAYVSP010000656.1:0-9529 GCA_043775215.1 Planctomyces sp.
GGGCGCTCCACGAGACGTCAAACGAAGAATGACATCTTGTCGAGCGCCCGCCCTCGCTGGCGCTTCGGGTTAGTCCTTAAACAAGCGATGTCATTCGTACCCCACCGAGCTTGCCTCGGCGGTTCCAGGCTTTTGCACTACGACCCTGTCACTCGAAATCGTGATCGATGTAGTGCAGAGGCCCGAAAACCACCGAGGCAAGCTCGGAGGGGTCACTTGGTTGAGGGTTAGTGTGGGCTGCCAGGATTTGTGGGCACACCCGTCGTTGCCGGTCATTGACGTTGCTTGAACATCCAAGTAGCGGAACTTACCAGACCTGCAAGTCGTTGAGGATCGACTGTTCCAAGTCCGTATCTCGGCCGAGCGAAATCCAACCAGAGGGGCTGGTTTGGCCGACTACGACCGAGAGATTGCGTTCCAGCGGCGATGACTTACGGAACGTTGCCGCTCCGGTGGTGTTCTCGGCCGTGCCGTTCAGGTCTTCAAGTTCTTTGTAGGCTTCGACCCCCACCAGATAGCCACCTTCCACCGGAGTGAGGTCGACTTTGACCTTTCGGCGGATTGACTGCAACGTGCTCTCCAACCGATTCGCCGCTCCCACCGAATCTAAATGCCAAGGCTCCAGCACACCGGAGCCGACGCGGTAGTCGGTCTCAATCACGCCGTCCAACCGGTTCTCACGACTGATCGGGAAGTGGAAGGCATGCAGAGTGTCGACAGTTCGCTCCCACGCCGAGTGCTGATTGTTCGCCGGGACGAAGACCGGATTGGACACAATTATTGGCCGCGACGAGGCACAGCCGGCGGTCAGAGCCAGCCAAACACAGGCGGCCCAAGCGGCCAAGTAACGACGACGGGGAGACCGAGCGGACATCGATTCGGCTTTCAGAGAACTCGAAAACGATCCACCGCCCCCCGACAGTGGCGGGGAGTGTTGCACCAGTCGCCAAATGGGTAAAGGCGAATTTTTACAAGCGAATCGCGCACTCCCGACAATGGGAATGCCTTGCGACTTTTTTCGATTGTGACAGAATCCCCCGATCAAGGCGCGGATCGTTCGGCGATCCGGAGTGGATGGAGCGAGTTTTGACATTGAAACGGAAGTCAGCATGGTCCCTTTTCATCAGATTTGTCCAAAGTTGGCAACGGCTGAATGCCGGACAATCATGATCACAGGTGCCACGAAATATGCCCAGTTGCCTTCAGGGGAGTACTCCCTGCTGGAGCTGTACTGCACCGAAAAGAACTGTGATTGTCGCCGCGTGATCCTGTCCGTGGCGAGTCAACAACAGATCGAGGCGATGATCAGTTTCGGCTTCAATGCGGACGATCCCATGCGTGGACCGTTTCTCGATCCGTTGAACAAACAAGGACGACATGCGAACGCCTTGCTTTCGTTCGTGACCGAAGCCGTGCTGACCGATCCCGAATATGTCGCTCGGCTCGAACGGCATTATGCGATCACCAAAGACATCATCGCGGGACGATTACGCCCCAATGATGCTCAACCTTCGCCGCGCCTGACAGGCTTGAAGGAAGTCGTCGGTTCCGCACAAAAGGTGCTCAATGAATTCGTGGTCGCACCCAACGCTGGGATCGACGATCACGCGCCGTTCGACATTCATCAATCCATCTGCGACGAGTCCGAGGAATTGAATGAAGCACTCATCAATGAGTATGCCGAGGGACTGACAAACCGATTCGCCGCCTCGCCCGAAGCCGAACCGCTCCGCGAGCGTGACGTTTACCTTGGCTGGCCTCATTCATTTCTATACTACTCGGCCGCCCACCTGGGGCTAATTCCACCGGAAATGTCGTCCTCCGACGTCGACGAGGTGCTGTTCGAGATCATTCCCCGCAAGGTTGCCGCCGAGGCGGATCAGGCGGACGAGATCATCACGGTGTTACGTGCGTTCTGGCAGTTCTTGCAGCGCGAATTCCAATTGACGAACGCGGAACAAATCTTGTGTTTGTTGGGCAGTGGCGCGATGGAACGGCTGCATGACTTACTGGACAATTCCGCCAACTTCGGGATGGCGAAGTCGATGTTTGCGGCCGGTCGCAAAGCGGGCTTCGACCTGACGACCGAAGACGGCCTGATGGACTTTCTAGTGGCCAGCAGCAGCCCACGGCTGGCCAGCCGCGACTCGGACTTGCAGCGACCGTTGCTCAGCTCACCCCGAGGTCTCAGTCCCTTTGCCGCCGAACCGCCGCCTCAATTCACCAACCGCTCAGAACGCCGCGCCGCCGAACGAGCCCGACTGCGCGAACTCAAAAAGTCCAAGCGACAAAGCCGATGATACTTCGGAGCCAATCATGGGAATCGTTCGTGAACCAGTAGGCGTGGACTTCGTCGTCTCCAGCGGGCGATGGTCCCCAGAAGTCTCGGCCGAAGTCGCTGAGTTTCTCCGCCAAGTTCGACAGCAAGCAAAGTCGTCGCCCACTACGGTCACTCGCCGGGAGAAGGATGCCGACACCACGAAAGAATCCCGGTCGGAGTTAGGGCCGATTGTTGCTTCAAGCTGATTCGCGGCGCGTAGTATGGCCGCCCCCGGCCGTCCGTCTTTCAAAACAGCGAAACGCAAACCGCAAGACGGCCGAGGGCGGCCATCCTCCAGAATTCCCCGTCGAGTCGGCGAACTCTTAGCGGAGGGTCGGCTCCTGCCGGACGGGTTTGTCAGTCGATCACCAAAGGTCAGCAGGAAACGGCAGGCTTGGCTTGCTGGAATAGCTCTTGCGAAATCGGATTGCTGAATCCACAACACAACATTATTGTTGTGACATGATTCCGGCATTCAACCAGCGCGGACTACTGCCTGCGGGCGTTCACAAGACGACTTTTCCTGAATTCGTGAAGCGATTCGGAGCAACGGCTCACCGACGAAAGCTGTTGGTGGGATTGCACGCGGCCTTGGAGTCTTTGAAATCCGCAGGATGCCGACGAGTCTACATTGATGGAAGCTTCGTGACGGCCAAGCTGCGGCCGAACGATTTTGATGGGTGCTGGGATATTGATGGTGTCGATGCGGAGCAAATCGATCCTGTGTGGTTGAACTTTGATTCTGGGCGAGCCGCTCAGAAAGCGAAATTTCTGGGTGAGTTGTTTCCCGGCCAAATGAGCGAGGGAGCGACGGGATTGACCTTCTTGGAATTCTTTCAAACGGACAAGCGGTCGGGAGACGCGAAAGGGATCGTCGTCATTGACCTGAGAAAGTGGAAACCATGATCAAGAATCAACGCCAATACCAAATCACGAAGACTCAAATCGGCAAGCTCGAACTCGCCCTCGCGCGGCCAGACCAGTCAAAACGGGCAGGAACAATTCATCCGCTGTTGCGTAAGGCTCAGACCGATGCGCTCCGAAGTCAGTTGGCGGACCTCCGCAGTGAAATCAAACACTACGAAGGTTTGCGATCGGGAAAGCAGACCAAACTGACGGTGGCCTCCCTCGACGATCTGTCATCCGCTCTCATCCGTGGTCGCATCGCCCGTGGCCTGACTCAAAGAGAACTGGCCCAGCGACTCGGCCTGAAAGAGCAGCAGATTCAACGCTACGAAGCGACCAACTACACGACCGCCAGCCTGGCCCGCGTCTGCGAAGTCGCCAAATCCCTCGGCCTGAAACTCAAGGCCGAAGCTTCGGTGGCTTCGTAATGGCGCACGTTCGCGACTGTCGAGAGACTCATCTGAGTTCGAGGGCGAACTTCAGAGCTTGCTCGACCTCGGCCAATTTTGTCGGAGAGAGCGTGGTGATCCGGCTGCGGAAAAGGTTTTTCGGGACCGTGAGGATCACGTCGCAATTGACGACGCAACTCTTCGGCATTCCGTCGGCCGTGGTGAGCGGGACTTCATTGGCGAGTCCTCGTGCCGTCCGAGTGATCTGAGCCACGACGAGTTGATTGCGAGCCGGAACGGCCACCGAGCGAGTGATGATCAACACGGGGCGTGTGCCAATCGGCTGTTCTAAATCTGCCCACCAAACTTCGCCGCGCGTCATGGTTGATCGGCCTCAGCGTTCCAATCTTCCGATTCAAACGCCGTTGCGGCCATCTTCACGGAGGCTTCCGCCCAGGCGTTGTCATCCTCTTTCTCCGGCAGCGCGAGGAAATCGAGGTAGTCCGACAGAATTCGTTGCGCCAACAACGCCGCATCCTCGCCTTGGCTCCGAGCCAACTCATCGAGATGCCGTTCGTGCGCGGGGTCCAATTCAATCGTCACCATGATTTCATCCTGCCAGAAGTTGATCTGCCGAACGGTTCGGGAGGCACAACACGAACGCGTCGGCATGATAGTCGGCAATTCGCCACGGACGCCAACGGAATACCCCTCGCAAACCGCAAGACGGCCGAGGGCGGCCATCCTCCAGAATTCCCTGCCGAGTCGGCGAACTCTTCGCCGAGGGCCGGCTCCTGCCGGCCGGGTTTGTCAGTCGATCACCAAACGTCGGCAGGAGCCGATGCTCACTTGGCTTACGCTCTGCCAATCGGAATGTAGGACATATCCAGTTGGTCGATGGCGAGAACTTGAACGGCTCGATGTTCCTGGCGACCTTCGACGTCAATGACCAAAATCGCAGGGCCACGTCGAATGGCCGCCGGTTTGCGCAGGATCACGAACTCCGGAGCCACCTGCGACAAAGAATGCCGTTCGCCGTTGGATAACAGCCAAAACTCAGCGATCTTCGACAAGCGTGCGGGGGCGGCGTCACTCATGATCGTCATTCCTTCAGACATCGAAACTCGGCGCGACCGATACTGCCGAGCCAAATAACGTCACATCGTTGATCTCATTGGTTTCGGCGTGGACGGTTATGTTTGGCAGACTGATCAAGAGAGTGTCGTCAAAGTCTGCCGCTACAAAACACCGTTCGATTGCGAGCTGGCAGTGTATCAACGCTTGGCCGCTTCGCGACTACGAAAGTTGCAAGGCTTCGACATTCCCTGGCTACTGGACCATGACGTTGAGCACATGGTCTTGGAGCTCTCGTTCGTGTCGCCGCCATTCGTTCTCGACTTTGCCGCGGCGAGCTTGGGCAAGGCTCCCAGCGAAATGGAATCGCCGGAATGGATGGCCGAGAAGCAACGGATGTTCGGCCGCGATTGGCCCGATGTCCAACGGTTGCTCGATGGGCTGCGACTCTATGGCATTCATTTTCCCGACGTGCATCTGGGAAACATCCGCGTCAGAAAATGAGGTCGGCCGGCCATCTGTCAAAACGACGAAACGCAAACCGCAGGACGACTGAGGGCGGCCATCCTCCAGAATTCCCCGCCGAGTCGGCGAACTCTTCGCGGAGGACCGGCTCCTGCCGGACGGGTTTGTCAGTCGAGCACCAAAGGTCGGCAGGAGACGATCCGCTCGACTGCGCTCGGCGCGGGTCTCCCGACCCCGCCGCTTCGACGACCGCAGGTCTCCCGAACGGTCATCGGACGTTCGTCTCGTCATCGAGTTCAAACAGCGGGCCATCAAAAGCCAAAGGGAGACCTTCGGTCTAACCCAGCGGCGGGGTCAGGAGACCCGCGCCGAGCGCGTGAATTCCCTGCCGAGTCGGCGAACTCTTCGCTGAGGGCCGGCTCCTGCCGGCCGGGTTTGTCAGTCGATCACCAAACGTCGGCAGGAGCCGATTTACAGCAGGCTGACGAGATGCGAGTGCCGCCTTAATTTGCGAGCACGCAAAATGTCGGATGACGGTTCTGCCACTCCACGATGCTGGCAAACAAGTTGGTCGCCTTGAAGTACGCGAACTCGTAAGCCAAGCGCAAACTCCGTTCGAGCACTTCGGTACTCACTTCTTTCGGCTGACAACTGCCGAGCGCTTTTTGAAGAGCGATCGAGAAGAGTTGGACGAAGTCGTGGCCGCAACTGACCTGCCAGCGGTCATGGGCTTTGCCGATTTCCATCCGAATTTTGTTGGCAACCTCTGACTTGTCGAGCGTGTGTTTTTCCGAGTGATTGAGAACTGTTTTCACCAGTTCGATCACATCAATCGTGATCTTGTCGCGGTCGACGAAATTACCAAACGCCAGATCTCGCGCTCGCGTTCGAGTTGTCTCTCTGGGCTTTGGTGGTTCTCCAAATCGCAAAGCCCATTGTTCCTTGGCCGACAACCATCTCAAGCATCCGATTACGACAGCTTGTGCAGCAAGATAGTCGGCGATGCCATCGCCGTTTGCCTGACGAAAAGCTTCGGTCTTTTGATCGCTGGAGAACTCTTTGAGAACTTTGTCGAACGCGGGAGAGCGACAGATCAAGCACTCCAGATCGTGCCAGTCGGTGCGGAACACGTTGGCAGATGCGGACGACACGCCCTCAAGGTGATCGAAGTCCGCATCAACAATTCCGATCGCACCATGACTGCCAGCGTTCGATCTCAAATCAACGTCAAGTTCCCTGAGCGTTGCCAGAACCTTGTCCTTATCTCCGGCGACACGGACAAAGCACCTTGATCCGTCAACAAACTGTTCTAAGACAAGTTTGTCCGAACCGCCTTCGACAATGACATACGCACGCCCGTGGGACTTCGACATCCACACGACTGACGCGAGATTGGTCGGAGTCAAAACGTCCTTCATTTGTCACCCAATCCAACCGTGAGATCCCAGCGGTCATCGATGATGAGTGGCGAATGCGTCGCGAGCAGCACATCAAACTGAGACAGAGCGGTCATCTTAAGCAAGTCCTTCAGGAACTGTTGCTGCCAGACAACGTGCAATGAAATTTCCGGTTCGTCCATGAGAATCAGGGCGTCTCGCTTCACATGAAACAGCAGCTCGAACAGCATCACCACTTCGTGCTGCTCACCGGACGACAACTTTGTCACTTCCAATGGTTGTTCGCTGTCCGTGACGAAGAAAAACCCGGACTCCTTGCTGACCTTCATCTGCTTGTGTTGAAAACGGCTGTTGATAATCGATCGGAAGAGTTCGATCTTCATGGAGAGCTCTTCTAAGACGGCGAGCTTCTTGTCGGTATCCGCAACAAAAACCGATAGGACCAGCACCTTGGAGTCTTCAATGGCCGGGTTCTGTGGCGGCGAATGATCCATCGAAGTTGCCTGCAAAAGTCCAGTTTCAGCCAGTTGTCCTCGCTTCCGTTCGAAGGCTTCGAGCTTCTCTTTGATCTGCTCTTTACTCATCGCAGTTTCGGTTGCCTGTGTCATGATCCGTGCGGGAAACGTGCTTTCCAGTGATTGCGATACTTCGGCATACTTGGCCAGTGCGGACTCGATGCAGTAAGCCAATTCTTTGGAGTAGCTGGCAACTGTGGGAGTCACGCCAGGAATGATTCGCTCGCCATGGGAGGCAACGCTGGAGAAGTATTGAAGTCGATCCGTTCCAATCAAGGTGATCGTCAACGTACTCCGCAATTGGCGAAACCATTCTGGAATATCAAAGGAACCTTGTCGGCGGTACTGCGCGAAATTCTCGCTATAGCGTTCAAGTATCTCGCCGAATTCAAGAACCTCTCCGCTCGGAACGGACCAGCTATTGTGTTTGACCTGGGTGAGCCCCGGAACAAGTTGCGCGACCGCTGACTGCGCGATTCCCAGCTCACCAGGGTGTTCAATGTTGGGGATGAGTTGGCGCGTTCCATGCCCTGTTAAGCCAAGTTCGATCTGCAGACGATCGGGATTCATCAAGTCCACATTTCGCTTTGGTACGACCGACAATATCCGATCGTCATCGAACGTGACCTCAAACCGTTCAAATGGGTATTCGCGAAAGACGCTCAGGCGATTGTTAAATAGGCCGTGAAGCATTCGCAGGATCGCCGTTTTGCCGAAACCGTTCGGGGCATAGATCATCGTGACCCGGTCTTCGAGCTTGAATGCGATTTCGTGATCGAAAACATTGAAGAGTTTTTCGATTCGTACTTTCTGAATTCGCATCTGGCCCAACCTCCAAAAATTGTGAGTTTCATTCGCATCGTAGCCAGAGGCGGCGCGACCCGAAAAGGCTCATCGCGATTTGCGGCGATCCTACTCATGCGACGATCTCTCGAATCGCCTTGCCGAATTCGATCTCCAACCGCTTGTGGCCGAGGACTTCGAGGGAGCGGGGGTTGAGGCCGAGTTGGGTCAGCACCGTCGCGTGGGTGTCGGTGAATTCGTGGCTTGGCGAGTTGGAAATGGCTCGATACCGTAAGTGCTCTCAACAGATTACGCGGCAACGAAACGAAAGGAAACTAGACCGATGCGCCAAACATTTCGAGCACTGCTTCGCGGCGATCAGTTGGAATGGACCTCTCGTCGGCCGACCGTGATTCCGGCGGATCAACCCGTGCTGGTTGATGTCACGGTATCCGAGGAACCGTTCACGACAAAACCGCAGTCGGGGCAGTCCATGGCTGCGATTCTGGAACAGCTCGCGCAGATCGGATCGTTCGCCGAGATTTCCGATCCCGTCGAATGGCAACGTGATCTTCGCGCGGATCGCTCGCTTCCGGGACGAGACTGATGCTCCTCGACAGCAACGTCATCATCTTCGCCACGCAGCCGCAGCACGCGGACGTTTGCCGCTGACGACCAACTGCTTCACGCGATGATTTCTCGAATCGCCTTGCCGAACTCGATCTCCAGCCGCTTGTGGCCCGGCACATCGAGGGAGCGGGGGTTGAGGCCGAGTTGGGTCAGGACGGTGGCGTGGATGTCGGTGACGTAGTGACGGTGCTCGGCGGCGTGGAAGCCGATTTCGTCGGTGGAGCCGTGGGCGAGGCCACCCTTCAGGCCGCCGCCGGCGAGCCAGCAGGAGAAGCCGTAGGGGTGATGGTCGCGGCCTTTGGAGCCCTCTTCGCCGGGAGTGCGGCCGAATTCGGTGGCCCAGACGACAATCGTTTCGTCGAACAGGCCGCGCTGTTTGAGGTCTCGCAACAGCGCGGCGATCGGTTGATCGACCATCGGGCTGAGCTTGCCGTGGTTGTCCTTCAAGTTGGCGTGCGCGTCCCACGAGCCCCCTCCGCCGCTGCCGTGATAAAGCTGCACGAAGCGGACGCCACGCTCGACCAACCGCCGCGCGAGCAAACAGGACTCGGCGAACGGTTTCGTCTCCGGGTTGTTCAAGCCATAGAGTTCGGCAGTCGCGGCGGTCTCGCCCGACAGCGCGAAGACTTCGGGGATTGAGGTCTGCATGCGGAAGGCGAGTTCATACGACTTCATTCGCGCGCGGATCGTCGGGTCATCGGGATGCCGCGCGGCGGTGAGGCCGTTCAATTCGCGGAGCAACTCGAACTCGGCGGCTTGCTCTTCTTGAAAGACCTCCGGCCCCGGCGAGGCGTAGGGCAGGGGATTGTTGGCGTCGAACTTCAGATGCACGGCGTTGTGTTCGGGGCCGAGGTACGCTCCGTTCTGAGCACCTCGCCCGCCGCAGCAAACGCCGGGCGGCTCACCGATCGCCACGAAACTCGGCAGGTCGTCGTTGAGCGTCCCCAACCCGTAATGCACCCACGAGCCGATGCTCGGATGATAGCCGTCGAAGATGTGATGCCCGGTGTGCATCTCGTACTGAGCCGCGTGATCGTTGTCGGTACACCA
>JAYVSP010000657.1:0-16582 GCA_043775215.1 Planctomyces sp.
AAAACAACACCACACCCCCGCGACAAGGCACAGAGATGAGACCCTAGGAATTGACGATTCGTTTTACGCCTTTGAACAGGTTGCGAGCATTGAAATTGATGAGCAAGCCGCTGCGCCAGTCACCTTGTCGAAGTCGGGCCAATAGACGCGCGGAATGCAGAGGGGTTATCTCATTCACACTCAGACACTCCACGGGAATCTGCCCCTCGACCACCAAAGCGACTTCCGTGGACGTCGGGATTTCGAGATCGTGGAATTCAATCGGCAGCGGCTTTTTTCGCTGAAACCGAATCCCACGTAGTGAAAGCTCATGGCACAAGCACTCTTCGTAGGCACTCCGCAACAGTCCAGGGCCAAGCGCCCGATGCACTTCGACCGTTGCGGCGAGTATCTCGCCAGAAAGAGGCTCAAAGTCAGGTAGAGTTTCGTGAGCCAGCTCCCAAGGGGGCATCGGTGTTTCGGACGGCGTCCAGACAAGCCTCCGGATTCCGTCCTTGAGTACGGGCACATCAAAGTTCAGCAGCAGCCCAAGTTCGCAATGCGCTAAACGCAAATAGGTCAGCACCTGTGCCTCGTAAACTGGGTGAATTGATTCGACCGATTTCACTTCCACGATCAACTGATCTTCGATGAGCAAATCCAAACGATATCCACAGTCCAAATGAACTCCTTTGTAAACCAACGGCAACGGACGCTGAAACAAGTGTGGGATGCCCTGAACGCGAAGTTGAGCACACAACAGTTTCTCATAAATCGGCTCATCCAATCCAGGACCGAACTCGCGATGAACGGCAATCGCGGCCGCGATCACGTCTCCTGAAAGCCGATTGTTGAAACTGTGTGACATCTCGCTCTCCCTCGTTCTCCTCTGTGCCTTGTCGCGTCTCTGTGGTGTCCCTCTTTTGTTGAAAGAAGAGGACACCACAGAGACGCGACAAGGCACAGAGAGAGACAATGACATCTCCTAGTCCCGCTTCGCAACCGGTATTCCGGCGAGCCGTTGTTCGGCCAGTTTCGACCATTCGGTGTTGGGGTATTCCTTGCGGACTTTCTCCAGCAGCCGAGCGGCTTGTTCCGGTTGCTGGAGTTCGATGAAAACGCGAGAAGCTTCGATCAACGCGACCGCACTCCATTCGGGATAGTCGTAGGTGAAGGGGACGACGAGCAGCGCGTTCGCCGCTTCGGGCAGTCGCTTCTGTTCGAGGCGGCACAGAGCCAGTTGGTATTGCGACTTCGCGGCGATCTCGGCGGCCGTCTCGTTGACGATTTGCTGATACGCGGCGACGGCGTTGTCGAATTGCTTTTGGTTCTGCCACGCCCAAGCGACGCCGTAGCGAGCCTCGTGTCGGAAGACGCTCTTCGGGAAGCGTTGCAGCAAGGCTTCGTGCGTCTGCCGGCTTTGATCCCAGTTCGCATTCAGTGCGAAGGCATGACCCAGCCGCAGCAACATGCGGTCGCTCAGCCCGACGATGTTTTGCAACGGGCCTTGATCGCGGAACGGCAGCCACAACTCGATCGCCTTGGCCCAGGCCTTGAGCTGCATTTGGCACTCGCCCGCGCGGGCTCGCGCTTCCGGAGCGAGCGGGCTTTTCGCATCGGCCGCCACCGCTGCGAATTGAGCGAACGCATTCGCTTGATCGTTCTTCGCGACGAGACAAACTCCCAACCGCAGATGCAATCGCTCTTCGACATCCGCTGCGGGTTCGAGCGTCAGTGCCTCATTGAGCAGCGCGATCGCCGGATCGAACTCGTCGCGCCGCGCGTGCATCTCGGCCAGTTCAAGCCGCGACGTGACGGCCAGCGGCGCATCGGACTTCGATGTGATCACCGCTTTGTATTGGTCACGCGCGAGCCTTTCTGATGGCTGAATCGGAA
Source organism: Planctomyces sp. (assembly GCA_043775215.1). Taxonomy (GTDB): domain Bacteria; phylum Planctomycetota; class Planctomycetia; order Planctomycetales; family Planctomycetaceae; genus SXKJ01. The sequence continues at coordinate 1,876 of JAYVSP010000657.1, forward strand.
TGGCCGTGATGGGGATCAACGGGAGACGCACATTGGCGACTCCCTTCACGCCGGGCGGCTGCTTGGCAGCATCCTCTGTTTGTTTCTTGATCGCTTCGTCCACCAGCTTCTTGCGAGCGGCCTCAATCTCGACATCTCCGACCCACTGCGCACACCACGCCGCTTCGTAATTCATCCGCTGATGAATCTCCGATCCGACCGCCTTCGGTCCAAGCTGTCCGGCGGACGCAATGAAGTATTGCGCGGTCTCGGTCAATTGTTTGACGGCTTCGGCGAGTTGTTGATTCGCGGCGGTGAGTTCTTCCGGCTTGGCATCGACCTTGGCAAGCATCAGCCGAGCCGCTGTCAGCTTCGGCACGAACTCTTCGCGACGGCATTGGCCGGCTCGCCAAGTGGCGTCAGGGGCTTCGGGGCTGGCGGCGAATTTCGTTTTGAGGTTCTCGAACAGCGCGCGAGCTTCGTTGAGTTTCGCGACGTCCAGCTTCGCCGGATCTTTGTACGCGAGTTCCTTCATCGCCAGCGCGTGATGGTATTGCAGCAGCGGAGCCCAAGCCGCTCGTGTCGGATCGGCAGTCAGCGCCGCTTCGTAGTTGCTGCGCGCCTCTTGCAGCGCGGTGGCGGCTTCGGCTGGCTTATTTTGAGCGCGCAGCAACGTCGCTTGTCGCAGGTAGGCCAGCGGCGCGACCGGAGCTTGCTTGAACGGGTCGGCCTTGAACCGATTCAGTTCATTGATCGCTCCGTTGACGTCGTTCTGTTCGACGAGCGTGTTGGCTCGTTCGAGGGCCGCCGTTGGAGCTTGCGGGCTGGCCGCATATTGCTGACCGATCCGCTCGAACGCCTGCCGCGCGGCAGCCAGCCGTTCGTTGCGTTCCTTCGGTTCCGCGATCTGCACGGCGACTCGTTGATAGCAATATCCGAGCTTCAACAGGGCATCGGGGGTCTGCGGCGCGGCCATGGCCGGGTCGTTGCCTTGCCCGCTGACGAAACTTTCCAGCGACTTGATCGCGTTGCCGAGCACTTCCATTTGCCGAGCCGCCGCCAGTGCGTCGTTTGTGTCGGTCGGCATCGCGCGGAGCAAACAGTCGGCGAGGTAATAAGGGGCAATCGCCAACTCTCCCGAATGATCCGCCTGCGGGATCGCGGCCAGTGACTTCGTCGCCGCTGGGTAATCGCCGAGCCGATACTGGCTCAACGCCAACCGTCCGCGAGCCAGCGACGCGTATGTGAACTCCGGATGCTTATCGAGGATGACTTGATACCGCTTGATCGCCTCGCCGAACCATTTCGGGATCTCTGGATTCTTGCTGGCCGGGTTGTTCGGTTCGATGGCCGCCGCGCGGACGTAAGCGTTCTCGGCCGAGCGGAACAACACAGCCGGCAGCAGCGTGCTCTTCGGGTACGCCTGAGCGAACTGCGTGCAGGCTTGATCTGATAAATCGAACTGGCCGGCGAAGTGCAGCGCGGTGGCTCGGCGTTGCAGAAATTGTTCGTTGCGATCGGGAGCGTGATTTTCGCGCAGCGCCGTTTCGTAGGTCGTCGCGGCTTGCGGGAATTGCTTTGCGAATTGTTGATAGTCGCCGAGGTCTAGCAGGATTTCCGCGCGACGCAGCTTGACATCCGGGTCGGTCGCGATCTGCTGATTCGCTTTGTCGGCGGCTTGCGTCAGGCTGCCGATCGCCGTCGTGAGTGCCTGAGCATACGGCTGCGGCTGTGTCGGATCGGCCGCTCCGAATTGTGAACGACCCAGCCAAAGCAATGCCTTGTCCGCAAGCTGCGGATGCGGCGTGAGCGGTTGCAACAACGCAATCGCCGGTGCGAACTGACGCAACTCAGCCTGACACATACCGGCTCGCAACTGAGCCTCCGGCAGCAACGGTGACTGCGGATATTTTGCGGCGAACTCGGTGAAGCGCGTCAGCGCGTCGCCCGTCTTCTTCTGCTCGAACAGCAGCACGCCCCAATAGAAACTCGCACGGCTGACATAGTCCGGCGGCGACTTGATCAGCGCTTCAAGCCGCGCCTTTTCCTCCGCCTGACTCGCAAACGCCGCTTGATTCTGCAGAGACTTCTGAGCATCAGCCTTTTGCTTGTCGTAGCCTTTGACGACCGCATCGTAGAGTGCCGTTGCCTCGTCCCGTTCCTCGGCGACGTGATGCACGCGAGCCAACAGGTACTGCGTGTGAACTCCGAACACCGGGTCGGCAAACGGAGCAAGCTGGCTCAGTGATCGACCGGCTGCGAGGTAATCTTTCAGCAAGAAACTAGCGTGGCCGTGGAAGTACAACATCGTCGGGCGGTACTTGCTCTTCGCCAGCGTCGCGTCGGCCAGCAACGGCGTCAACAGGTCGCTCGCCTCTTTGAGCTTCTCCAACCGAATCAACATCTCCGCTTGATCGCAGCGAGCACGATTGGCCCACTCGAAATCCACGGGCAATTCATTGGCTGGCGGGGGCGGAGTATTCTTGGCTCGCGCGAGCAACGCAGTCACTGCCTCGCCAAACCGTTGCGCTGCCGGAGTGAACTGCTGAGCCGCCGCGGCCCGATGCTGAGCCGCCTCATTTGGCTTCGCGACCGCCTGGACCAGCGAGTCGTGACCGAGTCCTCGATGAGCCAGCGCGAGGTAGTACAGTGCGACCGGCCGCTCGGTGAATTCCTGCACGCCAACCACTTGATTGAGCGTTTCGATCGCCGCTTTGAAATCCTTCTGCGGTGCCGGAGCTTCCAGCAGACACAACGCCAAGCCGTATCGCACCAGCGTCACGTCCTTCTGATTCGAGAACGTCTTGAGGTACTCGCGATACCGATCCATCGCGATCGGATACTGCTTCTCGTTGTACGCCTTGTTGCCGGCGTTGAGGATTTGTGCCGCCATCTCCTCCGGCTTGAGCTGCGTCTCTTGAGCGTTCGCTAAATCCGCGAAGGCCATCAGCCCGCAGACCAACACCAGTCGCCAACTGCAGGCAGCCACCATCCGAGACGCGGGCCATGCGGATCGAATACAGAGCATCGTGAGCCTCCGAGGTCATGAATCGAATCGAGCACCGATCGGTCAATGTCACCAGCAGACAGCAGTTTCACCAATCAACCGCGGCTGATTGGAGCGGAGGAGTATGCGTGCCTGAGATTCGCCAAGTCAACAAACGCGAAGCCTTCGAGGCCGCTTGAACGCAATCTGCGGTCGGATTATATCGGCCGATGGCATCTCCTCTGTGCCTCGTCGCGTCTCTGTGGTGTTCTTGTTTTGAATACCAGATGCACTAACACCACAGAGACGCGACAAGACACAGAGATACGACTCATTGATCGGAGAACGAAGTGCGCGTGATTCGGAAATCCAAGGTGACGGCGGCAGTGGTCCTGATCGTGTTGACGATCATTGGTTCGCCTGCCGCGTGGGCGTTCATCCAAAAGCTGTTCCCGCTGCAAGAGTTCATCGACGACAGCGATTTCCTCTTCACGGCGACCGTCGAGAAAGTCGATCCCGACAAGCCCTCGACGGTGCTGGTGCTGAAGGATCAACTCAAAGGGGAGGCTCCGTTCAAGCGGTTCCCGATCAACCTCACGGGCGACAAGCAAAAGCACACGCCGCAACTCTTGAAGCGGATCGCCTCCGACTTGCCGCTGGTCGTCGGCATCAAGAAACAGCCCGGCGACAAATTCATGATGCTGGCCTACACCAACGGCACTTGGTTCCAAGCTCTCGGCCAGACCGAGGGAGATCAAACTCGCTGGGCCTTCACTCACTGCGAAATTTATTTGCGTCGCACCTTCAAGGGGACGACCGCTGATTTGAAGCAAACCATCGCCGACGTGCTGGCCGGCAAAGCCAAAGCCCCGCCCGCCAATCCGAAAGAACCTCCGGGCTTCGGCCCGCCGCTGGACATGGCAGCGGACGGCAAAAAGTAGAAACGTTGCTCGCGCGTTTCGGCGAGCCGAGCGGCGTCAGCCCTCGGACGTGTAACGATTGGCTGACCGTCCGGGGGCTTACGCCCTCCGGCTCGCCAATTCGGTTGTTGGCGATCCTGTGCGGCACCACTTCTTGAAACTTCGCGCGCCTCATTCCGCCTGCCGTGACGCCTTGGTCATTGGGCGATATTGTGTCGCCGATGTCTGATGCCGATTTCCCACGCTATCCCGGAGGCTCATCATGTCGCGAACTCAGATTCTGATACTGTTTTCAAAAGTCGTGCTCGTGATCACGTTCGCTTCGCCGGTCGTCGCCTTTGGCTACATCAATGCGGGATTCCGAAGCCAGGCCGCATACGATCGTTACCTCCGCGAAGGTAGGCACAGAAACGAAGCTAACGAAAGGCAAAAAGATCAGGAGGAATTTAGGCGTCGCCAGGCCGAAAAGTTTTGGCGCGAATATCATCAACAACTGGGCGACCTCAATGCTGCGGTTCAGCGGGATCCCAACGACATGGTTGCGGTTTACCAACGCGGGAAGTTCTTTCAAAAACAGAACGGTAATGAACGCGATAAAGCGATGGCGGATTTCAATCTGGTCATTGAGCGGGATCCGCAGTTCGCACGGGCGTACTTTCGCCGATCGTTTCTCTGGCTCTGGAAGGACGACTATCGCCGAGCACTGGATGACCTCGACGAAGCGATTCGGCTGGAACCGACGTTCGCCGCCAGCCACTTTCATCGAGCCACGCTTCTGGTCGCATGTCCGAAGAATGAATTGCGTTCAATGAGCGAAGCTCACAAGTCAGCCCAAATGGCGGTCGACGTCGCCGAGCAGGCTGCGAAATTGCAGACCAATCGTGAATCGACAGTCCGGACTTCCATCAACGCGGCACAGCATGCTGAGTTCTGTGCATTGCTTGGAGCCATCGCGGCGGAAATGGGTGATTTCAAGGCGGCCATCGATTGGGAAACCAAAGCGTCGACGTTTCCCCACCGCCTCAAGTCGCCGAGGCTCACCTTGTATCAGAATTCACGCTCAAATTCAGAAGCGATCACGCAGGCTGCTGGATGGCTGCACGCACCGATCCAATAATCCCGTCACTGCGCCAACTCGACTGAGACCACAGAGCGAGTCACTGACCTACTACAAAATACAGAGGATCACGTCGGCTTCAACTGAAGGAAGCTAAAAAACTCGCAGCCAGCGTTTCATCGCAGGGACCAGCAACAGCGTCAAACCGAGATATCCGACCATCCACGGCGGCAAACCGATCGTCTCCGTTCTCAGGTCCAAACTCAGAGGCCGATAGCGAGCCAGCAGGACTTCGGTTCGGCTCAACCATTCATTCGCGTGAAGCTCTTGCGGCGGCAAATAAGTCCAGCGGCCGACCGCGACGCGATGCTCGACCGATTCACCATGATGGCGGATCGTCACCACAAGCTCGTCCGAGACGGCGGTCGGTCGCAGAGTCCACTGCGCGAGACCAACGGTCGGAGTCTCGGTATCCGGGCGGACGACTTGAATCGCTGGAGACTTCAGTTCAAAACCCGGCATCGGGACCAGATGCGTCAGGCTGTCAATCGACGACCGTGGGTATTCCGCGCGCACAACGAAGTCTTCGCCGACGCACAGCGGGAAATAGTCCAGACGCTCGGTCGCCCAGATCGCCAAGGCGGCAAACGGCAGCAGCACGACCGAGAGCAGTTTCAGATCCGCTCCGAGTTGCATCCCTTTGATCAACGCTTGAGTCCTGCGCAGCCGTTGAATGCTCGGCTTGTCACGCGATTGTTTAGCGATCCGCAGGAGTTGTTTGAGTTGCCGCAAGTCGTCGGCACAGCGGTGCAGCAAGTCTTGGTTCGTCACCCAGCGTCGAGCCAGCGTCATCAACAGCGCGGTCAGAGCGGAAAAGATCAACAACGCCGCATCACGCGGCAGCAACAGCAACCAGCCGAACGGCGTGTCTAAGCCTCGCACCACCCACTCAGAAAGATCAGCGATCGCATTCATTTCGACGTCACCTTCGATCAGCACCTCGGTGCCTTGTCGCGTCTCTGTGGTGTCCTCCTTCAAGGATCAAACACGACTGCACCACAGAGACGCGACACGGCACAGAGAAAAACAAAGACCTCAACTCGTTTTCATGTTCGGAATGATGTGGACCGTCACCGTGCCGTGATTGGCATCGAGTTCAATCGCCGCGCCATCCGGGATGCGTTGCGTGGCGTCTTCCAGAACCACGGCGGGGATGCCAAATTCGCGGGCCACGATCGCACCGTGTGACAGCACTCCGCCGCGTTCCACGATCAGACCTTTCGCGTTCACGAACAACGGCGTCCATCCGGGATCGGTGCTGGGGCAAACCAGGATGTAATCGCGGCCGAGATCGGTCACCTCTTGCGGAGCGAACACGACGCGCGCCGTGCCGAGAGCCGCTCCTGACGCGATCATCCGGCATTCCATCCGTTCGTGATCGGCCGATGCCGTCGAGCGCCGAGCCTTGCCGAAGTCATCCAGTTGCCGCGAGTCGATCACATCCGGCAGCGACAATTTTTGTGCCGACTTCCAACGGAGCTTGTTCTGAGCGATCCGCGGCTCCCAGCCAGCCCGATCGGATTCGTACTGCGGCAAGAACTCCTCTTCCAGAAAGAACACATCGCGGCCGATGTTCCAACGGCGGCCGAGTTCGACCAGCACTTCGCGCAGCGTTTCGTAGCCGCGCATCAAGTGGAACTTGCCGACCTCGCGATACGGCAACAACGCTTGCGCCTGCCGCATCTCGTGCTCGACTCGTTCGCGAAGTGACGAGCCGCCGGCCTGAGCCAGCAATGTTGGCAAGGCTGCCTCTGCTTGCCGCCGAACCTCGATTTGAGCGGTGTGACGTTCGCGCGGCGACAACGACGCAGCAACTCTCAACCGATCCAACATGCGTTGCACATAGTCGGCATCTTCGCGCCAGCGAGGCTGCGACAACTCCATCTCATTGACCGCACGGTGGCCGAAGCGCTGTAAAAACTCGTCGAGCGACTGCCGGCCGGCAGCGACCTCAAGCAACATCAAGTTCTGCTCGACCGTCACGTCATTCGACAAACCGGTCGTTAATTTCCCGGCCAGTTGTACCCCTTCTTCGGGGCCGCAGAGTTGAACCAACAGATGCCGCAACCGCTCATGCGCCAGTCCGCCGAAGAAGCCCGGCAGCAGCGATTCCGCCGCGAACTCCCCCAAGACGAAGTTCCGTCTACGTCGTAGTTCGTCGAGCAAGTCGGGCGTCGCGAGTTCGCTCAATTTCAGGCACCGCGTGGAGACCAAAAACTCTTCGAGCTTCGACACGGCGACGTTTTCAAATCGCTCGCGAGCCGTGCGTTCCAGCGTTCGCATTCGCTGAGCACTCCGAACCATGCGGACCAACATCCCCGGCCAGCGAAAGAAGAACAGCGAGTCGGCGCGATCGAGATTGAACCGTGTCGGCGGCCGATCGAGCGCGGTGCGGTCGCGCAGCACTTCGTCAATGTCGTACTCGAACGGCAATCGTCCGAAATGAAACTCAGCCGCGCGTCGCGGAGCGGCATACGGTCGGCCCGCGATCAATTCCAGAAAGCCCATGCCCGATTGTTGCTCGTGAGGCCGATGGCCGAGCAGCCGATACATCTGCCCGTAACCGCCCGCCGCGCTCATGAACCAGCGGACCAAACTCCAAGTCAGCGGTGTCGGCGCGGGCAACGTCTCGGACAGATTGTGGACCACCCACACGGTTGACTCGCCGTTCGCCAGGCCGCGCAGACGAATGATCTCCGCAAGCCGTCCGCGTTCCGTGTCTTCAAAAATCTCCAGCCCACGAATCTTGCGAGTTTGCAGCAACGCGATACGACCGTCAGCGATGCCCCATTCGATGTCCGACGGCGCTTGAAAATGCACTGCGACTTTGCGACCTAGTTCTGCAAGCTCCAGAAGCTGAGCGTCGGTCAAGACTGGCTCTGCCTGCGTTGTGCCACACTGCACTCGCTTCTTTGCCAACGTCGTTGCATCCAACACATAGATATCGGGAGTCACCGCCCCCGAGACCACCGCTTCGCCCAATCCCCACGCGGCTTCGATGAGCATCTCGCCAGACGCCGGATCATTTGGGTTCGCCGTGAAGAGCACTCCCGAACAGTCCGAGGGAAACATCGCCTGCACCGTCACCGCCGTGCCGACGACGCCGCGCACATCGTGGTGCTGCCGGTACGTTCGCGCGCGATCGCTCTGCCATGACGCAAACACGTCGTTGATGGCCTGACAGAGTGCCTTCCACGGCTCGACCGACGGATCGCTGCCGCAATTCAGAATCGTGTCCATCATCCCCGGCATCGACACCGCCGCACCGGATCGCACCGCGACGAACAACGGCTTCGATCCGCAACCAAAGTTGCGACCAGTGACTTGCTGTAACCAATTCATCGCCGCACGGACTTGATCGACGAGTCCCTGCGGCCACTCGCCGTGATGCTGTTCGACCCATTCGCAGCATGTGGCCGAGATCGTGAACCCCGGCGGCACCGGAAACCCCGCACGACTCATCGCCGCCAAGCTGGCCCCCTTGCCGCCAAGCACTTCAGCGCGCGCGGGATCGCAAGCGGACTCACCGAGGCCGAACGTGAAAACCATCATGTCGTGCTGCGGATCATTCACGGCCTGGGAGGTTTCCCGTTCTGTTGTTTTCTCTGTGCTGCAAACATTTGAAATCTTTGGGTGGCACGACGAAGAGCCACATTCTTAGCCACGGATGAAACACGGATTGAACACGGATTCGGCAGTCGGGAACGGTTTTCTGATCCGTGTTGAATCTGTGTTTCATCCGTGGCTCAATTTGTTTCTGAGGTCGGGTGTACTATTTCACCGCGTTCGCATCTCCGGCTGGCTCCAGACAGATCACCGAGCCTGATTCCGTTGCGAAGTACACGCGACCTCTGAGAGCTACTCGCGGCGTGATCGGCCGCGCGATTCCGTCGGGAATCCGCCAACTGTCCGATTCATTCGTTGCCGGACGCCGAGAGAAAATCGCGCCGTCAATGAGACTGTGCAGCGTCTGTTGTTCCCCTTGCGTGACTACAACGTGCAGCCCTTCGACAAACGGACTACCGCTGGGCGACTTGGTCAGTCGCACTTGCCACAACAAACCGCCCGTCGGTGCGTCTCGCGCCGAGAGATGCGTGTCCGTCGTCGCGAACACGATGTTGTCCGCAATCGCCGGCGCTCCAACCCCCTGCGAACCTTCGAGCGATGCCTGCCACAAAGCCGCGCCGCTCATCAGATCGAAGGCGGCAAGCTGATGATCGCCGCTCCAAGCAATGACCTGTTTCGCATCAACGGCCAGCCCCTTTGATTCGCCGGCCAACGGCTGAGTCCATAGGCTGTGGCCGCCGTCGGCCGAGAGGCAAGACAACGTGCGATCAACGACCACACAAACCCGCTGACCACAACCAACCGGCGCGACGTTGATCGATCCGGTGAGTCGCTGCGACCACAGCAATCGTTGTTCGGCGGATTTCGTTTGATCGGCACTCAACTTGATGAGTTGAGTTGCCCCGTCTCGCAGACCTGTCACATAGATCGCTCCGTCGAGCGGCATCAGCGGCGCAGTGACGGCCAACGGTGGATCGCCCTCCGCTGGATATTGCCACGCGACCGACAGCGTCTCCGACACACGCTCCTCGTCGGCCGAACCGCCTCGCTCGCCGCGCGACCACAGTGGCAGCTCGGCGGCACCCGGTCGGCCGAGACAGCGCAGCCCCTGTTCGGCGGTCCCGACGTAAACGTGACCATAAGCAACCACCGGCGAACTGACGAACGCTTCGCCGCCACCCAGCGACGCATCCCATACCGGCTTGAGCGTCAGAGCCTCGCACCCAAATAGCCGACCCGACAACGTCGCACAGTAAACGTGCTTCCGCCCCAATGCTGGCGACGAAACGATCGGCTCATGCAAATCGAACTTGCGCAGCAATCGACCGTCCAACGAGATGCGATACAACCACCCGTCGCGCGATCCAAAGTACAGCGAATCGTCACCGCGAACGACCGCGCCCAGAATCGCATCGCCAGCGGAGAACTTCCAATCGACGCGCTGCGTGGCGAGGTCCACGCACCACACTTCGCCCGCTGGCCGCAATCGCAGTCGAGCTTCGGCGAGTTGCTGTTCCGAGGCCCCGCCGTCTCTGAGCAGGGCCAGCTTCATCTCCAGCAAGTCCGCCGCCGATTGCACGAAGTTGCCGTTCCCTGTCGCGAAATAGAGCTTCCCTTCCGCCACCGTCGGCGGCGCGAACACGGGATATGGCGTGTCGATTCGCCAACGCAGCGAACCGGTCTGAGCGTCCACCGCGCAGATCGCAAAGCCGCCCTCGCCCAATCCAAAATAAACGGTGTCGCCACTGACGGCCGGCGATGATTCGCAGTCAGGAAACTGATCTCCTTCCAAGTGCCAGAGGACTCGCGGCTGTCCATCGGCAGTTGGCTCCAGCGACAAACAATAGAAACCGTCGTCACCCGCTCCAAAGAAAACCTTGCCGTCGGCGATGGCGGCCGTCGATTCCACATGGCTCTTGGTCCGAAACTCCCACCGCTTGCGTCCGTTGCCATCGAGACAGGTCACCCGCGCGTCCTGCACTTGATGCAGTCCTTCGCCACAAACGACGAAGCCGTCTTGCACGACCGGCGAGGAAAACGTCGCCCGATAATCCGCAGGCGCATAGCGCCAGATCTCGCGACCGGATTCAGCATCCACACAGACGATCGCACCGTGGCCTTCCGGAGTGAACGGTCCCATGCCCGTGGCCGTCGCGAACAAGACTCGCGACCCCGACACCGCCGGCGACGAATACACCGTCGCGTCCCGATCGTTCTTCCAAACTGCGGCGCTCGTTGTCGGATCGTCATCTCCCGGCCCGCGTCCCAATCGCAGCGGCCCGCCGCGCAGAGCGTTCCAGTTCGTACCCTCGGCCGCCCCGGAATCCGTCAGCGAACGATGCCTCTCGAACAAATTCGCGAACACTCCGTAGTGCCAACCCGCCAGCACCGCAGCCACACAAACACCGAAGACTTTCTGTCGCCAACAGAAACGAACCAGCTTGACGAACCCGCCCGGCTTGAACACCGCAAACAACATGCTGGCGACGCCCACGAGGATCGCCGGCAACAAAGCCAGCAACGTTTGCAATGGCCCGAGCAACACCGGAAACACGGCCAGAGTCGATAGGCCAGAGAAAACATCCGTCATGACAATCAGTCAATCCTGACTTGAGGCGGTCACGATCTGAAGCCGAGGAAGCTCCAGACGATTGGCTCCAACTTAAGGTTGTGGATTCGTGATTTCTAACGGGAGGCTGATCGTGGCGCGATGAAAACTTCTGGTTGACTACTTGTTGGGTTCATCCGGGGTTTTGTCCGCAGCGTAGGCGCACTGGCGTTTGGATTGCAAGGAGATGCCAAGGGGGCGGATTCTGGATTTGTTGGAAGAGTTCTGGAGTCGTGAGTTCGTGTAGTTCATGTAGGAAAAGATCCCTGAGAGTCCGTAAAGAGCGGTTGTGAAGGATTGCTTTTCACGGAGGACTCAGGGATGAGCAAAGAGTATCTGCGGCTGCGGCTGCGGGATGCGTCCAGGGAAGTTGATCGGGAGATTGGCGAGTTGGAAGAACGTCAGCAGGTGAACTCGGCGGCGGAGCTGGCGGCCATCGAACGGCGGCTGGATGAGTTGACCTTCAAACGCGGTTCGCTCGCGAAGGGACTAGTTTTGTTGCGAAGCGTCGCGAGTCCGCAGTTGCGGAAAAAGCTACAAGAGTTCATCGAACAATTGCCTCACAAGTATCATTCGCACGGGACGCGGCCGAAGGTGGTGCATTTGCCGGGCGGCGTCGATGTGACGCTGTCGGTGACGTACTTCCCTCGACAGAAAGATCCTGCGAAGGCGTCGCGGAAACCGCAGCGTGGATTGTTTCCGGCGTTGATGTTGCTGGGGATTTCGCAAGGGCTAACTCCGCATGTTCGCCAGCGGATGGCGAAGGCGTCGGCGCTGCTGGGAGCCTACGACTTTGTATCACATAAACGCAACGCCTCGTCGGGCCAATTCACCAATTCAAGCCGGCCTGACGGAGTCGTTCGAGGAACGCGAACTTTTTCGCGTGTCGGCGGACGAGGTCGAGCAGGCGGGCATCGAACTGTTCGATATGCCGATCGCGCGTTGCGAGGTCGCGCAGGTCGGTGAGTTGCTTGACCGCCAGGACGTACTGGTGCGTCTGCTTTGTGGAGACCTTCCGATCGGCCTCGTCCCAGGCGGCGTCGATTCGTTTCGCCAATTGATTGAGTTCAAGGGTTCGCCGAGTCGCGGCTTGGTGAGCGTCCTTGGCTCGCTTGGCCGCCAACGCTTCCGCGCGGAGACGATCCGCGTTTGCTGCCCGAACTTCTAACGCTTGACGCAATTCGAGGCAGGTGCGTGGCGGCATTTTGTCCACAACCGGATCGGCAAGTGCTGCCCGCAATGACTGGCGGAACTGCAACAGCACTGCGGATCGAGTCGCCTGAGCGGACTCACCGAGCAGCTTCAGCAGCCACATGTCCCGCGTTTCCGCCGGCAGCGACTGGAGCCAATCGATAAGTTGCGTTTCTGACGGTGTGACATTCGCGCGATCCACACTCCGCTCGACGGCGATCTCCAGCAGATCGCCTTCAATCCTCAAGAAGTCGATGAACCTGCTCTGTGCCGCAGTCAGCGTTCGCAGTCCCGCCGGAACGAGCGGTTCCGGTTCATCGTCCTCAACGTCGTCCCCATAGATCCCGCTCAGCCAGCCGAGGTACAGCGCGCGGAAATCGCCGTTGAGCAGTTCCTCACGCAGCGAGATCAATCCCGGCATCCACTCCTCACCCGACTCCCACTCGCCGCCGCCTTCGAGGTCTGAGGTGAACGAGAGGATCACGAAATCGTCCTTGATCCAAAATGACACCCCATCGCCGGCATAAGCCTCGATCGTCGGCAGGTCGACGCCGCGCACCGGCAGTCGCATCATGAAATGCCGCGTCCCCCAATTCGCGACGTACACAAAGGCGTCGAAATACTGCTCCATCATCCGATCAGGATGGCCGCGAAAGTTGCCATAGGAATATGTGTTGGTGAAGCTCGATGACGTGATCTCCGCGCGACTGGAAAGCTTCTCCAGCTCAGCGATCTCCACTGCGGTCAACGACCGGTCCACCGTCCGAAACTCGTAATACTGATACTCGCTCAAACCCAGTCCTCCGCTTCCGATCCCGGTGTCAACGATCCTCAGGCAATGTGTTCTGATGACGATTCTTGATCGAGACTTTGGTCGTCATGAGCCGCTGTGTCCAATGGCTTCAGGACTCTCGTAGCGAGTCCTCCGAAATCGAACATGGTGGGGAGTTTCCTCCGAGTCAATGTCCCTGTTCATTCAACGTGTACGAGCGAAAGCCGCGCGAGATCGCAAGCATGTGCTGCACTCGGTCGCCCGTGAGCAAGATTGTCTCGGACCCCAGCAACTTGTCGAGAATCTCGACGTCCGGAACGCCAGGATGAGTTTCCTTGAGAAACAGGTATTCGACCGGATGATCGCCAACCATTCGCTGATACTGCTCCCACACCGGCGTGCCGGCATTTGCGTTCTCGTCGACGATCACTCGCTGCGGCATATCATCACCATTGAGTCCAGTTTGAACCGTTGCACCAACGCTGACTTTCGTGGTCACACGCTGACACTCAAAAGACAAAACGACTCTGCATTCAGTTGCCCCGACACTCTTGGCGACAAGGGGTTAGGTGCGTATATTCCCGCTCCCCACGAAATTCCTGCCTGGTGGTGTAACGGTAGCACGAGTGACTCTGAATCACTCCCGCCTGATTCGCAGACCTGCAACACGCTTGAAGTTGCGTCGATCACGCTCGCCGGTTGCACCACTGGTTGCACCAACTCACCGGAAAACGAACACGGCGAGGCGGTCGGTGGCTCGGTTTTGTGCTCGCCGGATTCGGCATTGAGCAGTGCGGTTGCTCTGCCGGTCAAGGCGGGTTCGTTCTCGGCGGTGCTGGCGATGATTGCTGCGCTGCCGTTGTCGGATGCTGAGAAGGCGGACGCTGTGCGGCGGCTGATGGGTGAGCTTGCTGGCTCGCCGGAAAAGAACCGCGGGGACGCTTGAAGCGATTTGGCGAGGCCCACGGGTGAAGCGAAGTGGAGTGAAGGCGGGGAATGGCTCCGTCTGTCGGGTTTGTCCAACTCAATTGAAAGTGGGGTGTGTGATGGGTGCGACGATTCGAGATTGCATTGTGGATGATGAGATTCGAGACGTGATTCCAACTCACAGTTGGGAAGAAATGGCCGAACTGCAAAAGAGTGTCGAGAGGTTCAACTACCTGGCTCCGGTGGTGGTGTGGCGGAATGGCGTTGGCGAGTTCGTGTTGCTCGACGGACACGCGCGGCGAGAAATCTGGATCGCGGCCGACATGGCGGCGCGCAGCAATCCGACGGCTCCGCTCAACCTCGCAGCACTACCGCCGCAGGTTGTCGAAGTGGACTTGCCGAGCCATGACGACGCTGTGTTGTTTGTCATCGACCATCAGCGCGGCCGTCGCAATTTGACCGACTTGCAACGCATTGCGTTAGCCACTCGCCGAGAGGGCATTCTCCGTCGAATGGCGGAAGCGAATCGGGCTACTGGATTGAAACAGGGAGCTGCGCCGCCCGTTTCGGCGCTATTGCCAAAACGGGAAACGATCGACACCCGCGCCGAGAGTGCGAAAGCCGCCGGTGTTGGAGAGAA
>JAYVSP010000658.1:0-5357 GCA_043775215.1 Planctomyces sp.
CGAACTCGTGAGAGTTCGGAGCCTGAAGTCTCACGACTTCAGCTACCCAGACATCAATGTGGGTCCACTTAGTTATCCCGAAACATCAGCAGCGGTTTCGATTACGTTTTCCAATTCAAGTCCTTCAAGTTCGATCAATTCAGCCTTAATTTTACTCCAAGACCAGTCCTCGACCAGTGCTTGCAGTTTGAACCCGTTGGAAGATTCGGCGAACTTAGATGCCAGCCAACATTCGTCAACAGTCATCTCGGTGGTCTGAGCGATGAACTGCAACGGCAGTCCAAGACGTAGGCAGTCCCGCACCGCACGGCCCACGGCCAAATAGATATCCGGATCTGACAATTGTGGGCCTGCGGATATAGCTTGTGGCTCTTGCTGAATGACAAAGATGATCTTCATGGCCGTCCCTCCTCCGGAGATCGATTTTCTCCGACGCGGATGTTCCTCATGCTTGGCCAAGCAGGCCCACGAATTTGTGTGCTCAAACTTGGCTCTGTGTTGTTGAGCGTCGCAAGCGACGTGCCACTCGATATCCGATGAGTTGCAAGATTGTGCTTTGAACCGGAAGTCGTGATTGGCGAATAGAGTTGTCCCTATTGGTATTTGGCAACGTCGCGGCTGGCTTTGGTCAGTCAGAGACCACGGCGAACAGAAAAGGCTCAACCGAATCGGCGTAGTTATGAGCCATTCGCAAGTCTCTGATTCGGCAGAGTGGTGCTGGGGGCTGACGAGGTATCAACCTCGGTGGCGATCGCAAGCTGGCATCGAGCGCTACAAGGCGCTGCTGAATCAGCCACGTCTGGTGATGAGCGTCAGAAAGCGGGCAAACGCGACACGGTGATCTCGCCGGAAGAATTCGAGCACGTCTTGAGTTTGATTCTGGGAGACGACTTCAAAGACTTGCTTTGCTTCGCTTGGGAGTGGACCTACCCGCGGGATAAGGACCGGCGCAGAAATAACTGTCTGGAGTAGCGGAACTCGTGAGAGTTCCGTCCGAAGTCTCACGACTTCGACTTCGGCTACGACAGTTATTGATGCGCCGGTCCTAAGCGACACTCGCGACATGGCTCATTTCAAGAATCCACCGTAGAACACCCAAGTCGGCTCAATCGTCTGCGCCGCCACCCGGCGATGACACTGAATATCGAATTGGATCGCATCCCCACTGTGTCTTTGGGGCAGGTGTTTAACCTGCCCGACAATTTGATTCGTGTTTGATTCCTAGACGAACAGGTTGAAAACCTGCCTCACTCGGAGAGTCTAATGCCCACCGGTTCGCAATCACTTCTCGGCCGAGCTGCACTTATCACGGGTGCCGGAGTTGGGATCGGCCGAGCGATCGCCGAATCGTTGGCAGATGCCGGTGCGTTTGTCGGACTGCATTGTCATCGCAGCCTCGACGGTGCGAATGAAACTTTGGAGGCGATTCGCGCGTGTGGCGGCGACGGCATTGTGCTGCCGGCTGACTTGGTTGATGCGACTCAAGCGGCAGATCTCGTCGATCGATTTGTCGAGGCGGCCGAGCGGCTCGACATACTGGTCAACAACGCTGGCTCGCCGATTGAACGTCGCCGAATCGAAGACTGTCCGCTCGATCTGTGGCGGCAAGTGCTCGACGTGAATCTGACGAGTGCGTTTATCGTCACTCAACGCGCGATCCCGCATCTGAAACGGAGCGGTCACGGAGCGATCGTCAATAACCTATCGTTGTCCGTACAAACCGGCGGAGCCAACGGAGCGGGGCCATACGCCGTCGCCAAGGGGGGACTGCAAGTGCTCACGCGGACGCTGGCTCGTGAGTTGGCTCCCCACGTTCGTGTGAACGCCATTATGCCAGGGGTGATCGAGACACGGCATCACGAAGTTTTCACGAGTCCCGAACGCATGGAACAATACCGCCGCGAAACCCCACTCGGCCGCAATGGGACGGTCGACGAGGTTGCCTCGACCGTCCTGTTCCTTGTCAGCGACGCGGCCCGCTTCATCACCGGCGCATTGATCGATATCAACGGCGGACGATTCTTGAGGTAAGACGAAATACGAAATACGAAATACGAAATACGAAATACGAAATACGAAATACGAAATACGAAATACGAAATACGAAATACGAATGACCAATGACGAATGATGAGTGATGAAATATCCAATGACGAAAAAAAGTCGAACGATGAAGCTCGAATGAACTGCGGATGAAGGCATTAAAGCTCCGATGACATTCGTCATTCGTCATTCGTCATTCGTCATTCATTTTCATTTTCATTTTCATTTTCATTTTCCATCGGCCAACATCATGCCACAAACCCCGCAGCCACAGCCTCGTCCCGGTGAGATCGAACGGGAATATGGCGTGCCGATTCCCGGCCTGATCGTGCCTCCGGAACAATGGGCCAAGACCGCACTCAAGAAGCTGCCAATCGGTGTGTGGAATTGGGCGGAACTGTTTGGACGGACTGCACCGTTCGTGATCGACATTGGTTGCGGCAATGGACGATCGACGTTGGGAAGCGCGGTCGCTCGGCCGGACCACGATTATCTGGGGATTGATATTCTGCCGGTTGTGATTCGTTATGCGACTCGCCGAGGCAATCAGCGCGGCTTGAACAATCTTCGGTTCGCCGTCATCGGCGGTCGCGAACTTCTGGCTCAACATGTCTCTGCCGGAACACTGACTGAGATTCATCTATTTCATCCGCAGCCCTACTACGACGCCGCGAAGATCGCGCGCCGCCTGATCACGCCGGAGTTCCTCGCGCTGGCGCACCGATCGCTAATTCCGGGCGGCAAGTTGTTATTGCAGACGGACAATCCCAGCTATTGGCATTACATCCGCCAAGTCGTGCCCTACTTCTTCGAGCTGATTGAACGTGAAAACCCGTGGCCCGAGTCTCCGAAAGGCCGAACCCGCCGAGAAATCATCGCTCGCCGACACGGGCTGCCGATCTTCCGAGGCGAAGCTCGCCGCCGCGACGCTCTCAGCGTGGACGACGCGCTGCAACTCGCGAACGCGCTTCCTCCTCCGACCTTCAACGCCGACCGCCGACTCCGGCAGTTGGACGAGATCGAAGCACGGTCCGCCTGAAATGTTCGTGTCACCGGAATCTCAGTCGCGGAGCGACTGAGCTACGTAAGGATCGAAGCACGGTCTGTGTGAAAGGTGCATGCGTTTCACGCAGGTGATGGTTGCAGCGAACTCGCATCCGAAGAGGCCGTGCGGCTCATGCCTCCGAGAGTCATGTGGATCTGTTGTTCGACCATCGTCCGATACTTGCCTCCTTCGGTTATCAGTTGGGCGTGAGTGCCGGTCTGGCTGATCCGGCCGTGCTCGACGACGACGATCAAGTCGGCGTTGGCGATCGTGCTCAGCCGATGTGCGATCACGAAGCTGGTGCGGCCACGCATCAGCTTGGCCAAGCTCTGTTGAATGAGTCGTTCGCTGTCGGTGTCGAGGTTGCTGGTCGCTTCATCCAAGATCAGCAATTTGGGATCGGCCAAGATGGCTCGCGCGATTGCCAGTCGCTGACGTTGTCCGCCGCTCAGTCGCACACCGCGCTCGCCGATGAGCGTTTGCAAGCCGTCGGTCATGCGGTCGATGAACTCGGTGGCATTCGCGGCTTCGGCGGCGGCGCGGATCTCGGCGGCGGAAGCGTCGCGCCGCGCGTAGCTGATGTTCTGGGCAATCGTCCCGTCGAATAAGAACACGTCCTGCTCGACGACCCCCAGCAGCGAGCGGAAGGACTCGACGTCGTAATCGCGCAGGTCTCGGCCATCCAACGTCACGCGCCCGGAGGTCGGATCATAGAAGCGAGCGACCAAGTTGCTGAGCGTCGTCTTGCCGGCACCACTCGGCCCGACCAACGCCACGGTCTGACCGGCGGCGACCTTCAGGTTGACGTCACTCAGCGCCGGAATGCTTGTGCCTGGATAAGTGAATGAGACCTGCTCGAACGCGATGTCTCCGGCAACCGAGTGACGATTGACGTACATCGACGCTGATGTCGAGAGCATCTCTCGCGGCTCTTCCAGCAAGTCGAGAACTCGATCCAATCCGCTGAGGCTGTTCTGGAACTGAGTGGCACTTTGAGCGAGTGTGGCCAGCGGCTCCAACAGCATCAGCAGGTAGACCAGAAACATCATCAGATCGCCGACGGTCATGTGGTCTTCGAGCACACGCAAGCCGCCATAGAACAATAAGCCGGCCGTTGCAATCGGGATCAACGCCTCCCAGACCATTTCGACCACGCGCATCCAACACCAAGCATAAAGTTCCTGCCGAGCCATCAAGTTGTTCTCGGTCGTGAACCGAGCCGCCTCACGCTTCTGCCGGCTGAAGGCACGGACGATCCGCATCCCTGCGAAGGCTTCGGTGGCGGAAGCGTCGATCAATTCACGCTGTTTACGGATGACTCGAAACTGCGGCCGGATGCCGTTGATCCAAGCGCGATGCGTGAAGAACACGGTCGGCAAGAGCAGCAGCCCGCCGATTAGCAACTGCCAATCAACCCAGGCCAGAATCGCGAGACTGCCGATCAACTGAATGACGGCTCGCCAGGGATTGAACAACATTCCGAAGACCAATTCGCCGACACTGCCACCGTCTTCACGGAGGATCGACGCCACTCCGCCTGACCGCAGTGCTTGCACCCGATGCAGCGGCAGACGGACGGCGTGCTCGAAAACTCGCCGCCGCAGATCCAACTGAATTTGTTTGGTAATCTTGGTGGCATACCACCGCCCCCAAACATGCACGGCAATCTTCAACAGCGACAAGACCGACACCGCAAGCACCGTGAAGAGCAGAAGCTGCTTGGGATCGGCGAGCGACGGCAGGCTTTGCAACACCGTCGGCGGCAACGGCCGACCGTTCAGCCCGTAGTCGATGATGAATTTGGTACCTGCCGGTGGCAGCAGGCCAATCAACGTTGACGCCGTGACCGATACGAGAATCCAAATCACTTGCTGTTGAAACGGACCGAGCAATCTCAAGAACTGCCAGATAAGTTGCTTCGAGGAACGGACACGATCCTTCGGACTTCGTGTCTCGCCGGTTCCATGAATGCTCCCCTTGGAAAGTTCGCTCCGCTTGAGTTTTTGCCGATACCGCTCAAACCTCAAGC
Source organism: Planctomyces sp. (assembly GCA_043775215.1). Lineage (GTDB taxonomy): Bacteria > Planctomycetota > Planctomycetia > Planctomycetales > Planctomycetaceae > SXKJ01. The sequence goes on from JAYVSP010000658.1 coordinate 5,118, forward strand.
GGCTGGCTCGCGATTCTGGGCCGTCCGGTGGCAAGGTTGCTGGTGGGTTCGATCTGCCGGCATGCGATTCTGGAGTGTGTGAGTGCATCGCCCGATTGTAGGACAATGAGTGACTTCGCGCACGGATAAGGATGGCACAAACCCCACCGACCCCGTTGTAAGGGCCGGAGACATGGTTGACAGTGTTCGGGGACATGGTTGACAGTCGCAAGTCGTGTACAAGCCCGAGAGGCAACGTGG
>JAYVSP010000659.1:0-5147 GCA_043775215.1 Planctomyces sp.
GTTGTAAAAGACTTCGATGTACTCGAACAGGCTCGTGCGAGCCTCGCTTCGAGTTTCATTTGTTGCCTCATCCGGTAGACTATGCGTCGCCGAAAAGTCTTAGAACCCGACACGACGGAGAATCGATGATGTTGACGATCCTGGGAAACCGGCAGAGCGGCTTTTGTGACAAACTGGACCGCCGCACATTTTTACAGGTCGGCGGACTGGCTCTGGGAGGTGCGTCACTCTCGTTGCCTCAGCTTTTGCGGGCAGAGCAGACCGCTGCCGCACTGAGCGGGCAACGCCCGACGCGGCACAAGTCGGTCATTAACATTTTTCTGTCGGGAGGCCCTCCGCATCAGGATTTGGTGGACTTGAAGCCGGACGCTCCGTCCGAGATTCGCGGCGAGTTCCTGCCAGTCGCGACCAACGTCCCCGGCATCGAGATTTGCGAATTGCTGCCGAAGCTCGCGGCGATGACCGACAAGCTGGCGATCATTCGCTCGCTGGTTGGATCGGATGGACGTCACGCGGCGTTTCAATGTCAGACGGGCCGTCGCTTCGCGAATCAAATTGCCGGCGGATGGCCGTCGATGGGATCGCAGGTATCGAAGCTGCAAGGGCACGTCGATCCCGCGGTGCCGCCGTTCGTCGGACTGGCTCCGAAAATGATCACCTCAACATGGGCCGACCCCGGTCAACCAGGATTCCTCGGACCGAGTCATGCTCCGTTCTTGCCGAATGCCGAAGGCAAGAAAGACATGGTGCTCAATGGAGTGGATGCGGATCGCTTCGGAACTCGCAAGTCATTGCTGAAGAACTTCGACACGTTGCGACGCGATGCCGATGCCAGCGGCATGTTGCGCGGCATGGACAAGTTTACCGAACAAGCCTTTGGCATCTTAACTTCCAGCAAGCTGGCCGAGGCGATTGATCTCGACCGCGAAGACCCGAAGCTGCGCGACCGCTATGGCCGAGGCAGCGACAAGCCCGCCGGCTACGGCGATGCCGGCCCGCTGCTCAACGATTATTTCTTATTGGCTCGCCGGTTGGTGGAAGTGGGCGTCCGCGTCGTCACGCTGGCGTACGGCCGATGGGATTGGCACGGGCTGCCGCACGGTACGAACTTCTCAAATGCTCGCGAACATTTTCCGATGCTCGATATCGCGCTTTCGGCGTTGATCGAAGATTTGGAAAAACGCGGCATGTTGGATGACGTGACCGTTCTGGTCTGGGGCGAGTTCGGCCGCACTCCGAAGATCAACCCCAACGGTGGCCGAGATCACTGGCCTGAAGTCGCCTGTGCGATGTTCGCCGGCGGTGGACTCCGCACCGGTCAAGTCATCGGCTCGACCAACCGCTATGCCGAACACGCCAAAGACCGCCCCGTCACTTTCCCCGAAGTTTTTGCCACGCTGTATCACTCGCTGGGGATTGATGTGAACACCGCCACGATCAACGATCTCTCCGGTCGCCCGCAATACCTCATTGAAGGCGTGCAGCCGATTCGGGAGCTGATGTAGTCATGAGTGTCGCTTACGAAATGATCTCCGGAAAACCGGTTGCCGTCCCGGCAGTCCGTCCCCGCCACCGCTTCTCGCTCGAAGAGTACGAGGAGATGATCAGGCGCGGCATCTTGGATGAGAATCAACATCTCGAACTCATTCGCGGCGAGATCGTGGAAAAGATGCCCATCGGTGACCCTCATGCCGCCTGCGTGATTCGACTGAATCGGCTCTTCAACACTCAGTTAGGTGCCGACATTGCGATTGTGGGAATTCAAACCCCGGTCGTCGTTCTCGACAGCCGTCCGGAACCAGACGTCGTTTTGGTCAAGCCTCGCAAAGACGAATACGCGACTGCTGCACCACGGGCGCGTGACATCTTGTTGTTGATCGAAGTCGCCGATTCGTCGCTGGCTTATGACCGAACGGAGAAGCTGTCGCTCTATGCCGAGGCGGGCGTGCCGGAATATTGGATCGCGAATGTGAGCGCCGAGTGCGTTGAGGTTTATCGTGATCCGCAGCCGAACGGGACATACGCCGATCGACATATTGCGAACCGCGGTGAGACACTTGGCATCTTGGCCTTGCCGAGTATTTCCCTAGCGGTGGACCAAGTCTTCAAGAGCCGCGGCGACCAGGAACTTGATCGGCCGCAAAGTTAAAAAGTTAAACCGCGAAGAAATGTGTCGAATCTGAAGTAGGCGTGGCTTCACGCGGACGAACACGATCGAGGAACTGCGAGACACGCACGTTCAGTGCAATGTCTTGCGCCAGTCTTCGTCGAGCTCGCGAACTGTTTTTCCAGTGAGTTGCTCGAAGATGGCCTCGGTGTATTTTCCGTCCCGCATGGTTTTGTTGAGCTTGAGCACGATTTGCGGATCGTACTTCTCAACCAAGTAGGCCAAGAACGCGGCGGTCACACGGTAGCTGCCGTTGTAATGTGATCGCTCCGGGTCAATACGGCCGAGCTTGCCTGGCTCGAACTTGAAGAATCGCACGTAGTCGGCGACCCCTTCAACCAGCCAGCCAGGATTACCTCGCGATCGGTATTGCTGCACGACATGAACGGTCTCGTGGACCATCGCTCCGACGTCGTCGGGATGCTCCTTGAAAAACTTCACAGAACCGGTGATGTGGTTGCCACTGGTCGCGGCGACTCCGTTGTAGTCGCGTTTCATCGTCATCGTGATAAGTTGCGGCGGAATGAAGCCATCGCTCTTCAGCTCGTCGTTGATCAGGGGATAGGCACGCTCGCAGATGCGAGCCACGTTCTCAGTCCATTCTTTCATTTCGGGAACGTCGGCCACGTTGACGACAAACTCGACTGGATACCGGAAGACGGCGACCGGCGGTTCCGATTCGATTTCGATTTCGCGAATCACCAGCGCGTGCTGAAGATCGGCTCCCGGATTGATGCGGATTGCTTTTACCTTGCGGCCATCCAGTTTTGAACTGGCCGAACCGGCGGAGAAACTGGCCAGCGTCTCGAAAGACTTTCCGTCTGCCGAAACATCCAATGTTGCCGCATCGAGCTTGTCGCTTCCGTCTGGCCGGCCTGTGCTGACGCCGACCGACTTCATCGAGACGGGCTTGTCGAACCGCAGCATGAAAAAATCCGCGCCGCTGACCTCTTTCTCCGAAGCAAAGAAAGTCTCAGCATTGCCATCGAATGCGAATTGCCGGATTTGAGCGTCAGCGGTCTTCAGCGTCGTGTCGATGGTCGCAACAGTCGGTGTTTCAACCGGCTTGGCGATCGGATCACCCAACGCCACGATCGAAATCGAGACCGACATCGCCGCGACGAAAACTCGAATCGAACCTCGCATAAGAATCTCCCTGGGTATCCGCGACTACTTTAGGTCGTTTCTGTCCCTTTCGTCCTACTTCAAGGGACAAAAACGACTAAAAGAACATAAGAACCGAGCGAAGATCAAACGTAGAATCAACAAACGACTTGGTCGAAGTGTCGTGATAGCGTGTCGCGACGGAAAGTGAGGCAGGAGAGTGCCGACAAAGATGACTGTCAATTCCCGATATCGCATCGAAGGGATGCACTGCGCAGGCTGCGTCGCACGCATTGAAGCCGCATTGCGGAAACTGCCTGGGGTCAGCGCTGTGGCCGTCAACTTGGCCACGAATGAAGCGCGCGTTGAATACGCCGATGGCCAGACTCCTGAAGTCGCCGCAACCCTCGCAGGGCTGGGCTACCGTGCAACGCCGTACGAGCTTGATGCGCGTGGAGGCGACACGCCGGACGCGGCTCAGGATCACAGCCTGTTCGCCGATTGGTTTGATCTGCTGTGGCCCGTGATCCCGACGGTCGCCGTGATCGTGCTGTCGTCTGACTCGCGTCTCATTCCGTATTCGCCCTTGTGGATGTTGGGCTTCGCGACGCTTGTCGTCTTGGTGGCGGGACGCGAGTTCTTCGTCAACGCCGTAAAGTCGCTACGTCATGCGTCACTCGACATGGATGTGCTGGTGGCGATTGGCGCAGGAACGGCGTTTGTTGCGGGGGCCTGGTCGGCATTCGCATCGCTGGGACATCTTGCACACGAACCATCTGCCGCCGATGCCGCCGCATGCGGTTCGCACTTGATGGCCGCGGTGTTGATTATTGTCTTTGTGAGAATTGGCCGCACGCTGGAAGCGCGAGCACGCCGCAGAGCCTCGGACGCGATTGGCCGCCTACTCGACTTGCAGGCTCCGACTGCCCATGTGCTGCGAATGAATGGTCTCCTGAGCGAAGAGGAACTTGACCTCCCCATCGATCAAGTTGTCGTCGGCGACATCGTCCTGGTTCGCGCGGGTGAACGAGTTCCCGTGGACGGAGTCGTCTTGGCCGGCGTCACCGAAATTGACGAAAGCAGTTTTACGGGCGAACCATTGCCGGTTCGCAAACAGCCGGGCGATCGAGTGCTCGGCGGCTCGGTCAATCAATCGGGGCATTTTCGTTTTCGCGCCGAGCACGTTGGTGACGAGATGGCCTTGCGTCGCATCGCGGCATTGGTGCGAGATGCTCAAGGAAGCAAAGCTCCGATTGCTCGGCTGGCCGATCGAGTGGCCGGCATCTTCGTACCAATCGTGCTGGCGATCGCCGCCATGACGTTCGTTGTTTGGATGAATCACGCAGACCTGAACATGGCAATCTCGCGCATGGTTGCGGTCCTCGTCGTCGCCTGTCCGTGTGCGCTCGGATTGGCGACTCCGACAGCGGTCATGGTCGCGATGGGCAAAGGGGCGGAATTGGGAGTGCTGTTCAAAGACGGAGCCGCGTTGGAACGAACCGCGGCATTGCAAATCGCGCTGTTCGACAAGACAGGCACGTTGACGGAAGGCCGGCCGGTGATTGTGGACGTCGCGCCGTCGGAAGGAATCGCTCGCGCGGAGTTGCTGCGAGTCGCGGCGACGATCGCGTCCGCGTCGAATCACCCGCTGGCTCGTGCGGTGGTGACTCTTGCGGCAAACGAGTCAATGCCGATTGATAGGCCACCGGACAATGTTCATTCCGAACCAGGCCTCGGCTTGAAAGCTGACATCGGCGGCGAGACTGTCCTGTTCGGAAGTCTGCGCTGGTTGGAGCATGAAGGGGTCGGGAGTCTTTTTCAGGCTGCCGAATCTCGAAGCACAAACAACACTGACTCGACGCGGCCTGAAAAAGAC
>JAYVSP010000660.1:0-12437 GCA_043775215.1 Planctomyces sp.
GTCAGTGGCCCACAGTCCGCCAATGTTGGTCAATCCATTTCCGTTTCGTGGATCACGCTCAACAACGGCACGGTGGCGTTCACCGGTACGGTCACCGAGCAGTTGTATGTCTCGGATGATGCCGTCATCGGCGACGACCGGCTTGTCGGAACATACACGTTCGACCGAGTTGGCTCGGACGCGCCTCGCCATGTCACGATCACACTCCCCACGATCGGACAGGGTTCCGGAGGCAACGTCTTCTTCCTCGTGAAGACCGACACGGCGAACACCGTCGTCGAGTCCGATGAAGCGAACAACTCGGTGATGGCCAGCGCGGGACTCAACATTCCGTTGCAGCTCACGCTGACGTTGCCAGCCAATCAGTTGGCGGAAGATGCGGTCGCTCCCCTGCGAGCGGTGTTGACTCGCAACGGCAGCACGACACTGCCGCTGGTCGTGTCGTTGACCAGCAGTGACACGAGCGAACTGACGGTTTCCGCCAGCGTGACGATTCCCGCGGGGCAGGCGTCCTTCGTCGTGGAATTGAGAGCGGTCGATGACACCGATTTCGATGGCCCACAAGCCGTGACGATCACGGCGGCGGCGGACGGATTCGCGTCGGCGATTGCCGGGTTGACAGTGATCGATGACGACTTGGCCACACTCACGATCGAGATTTCGCCGACCCCGAATGTAGCTGGGCTGGGCGTAGCTGAAGTCGCCAGACTTCAGACGAGCGGGCAAAACAACTCCCAAGGTCTGAAGTCTGGCGACTTCAGCTACGGGGCGACCACGAGTTCGCTCGTCGAGGGCGGAACGTTCACGGTCAAGATCACTCGCGGCGATGTCTCCGCTGCGGCGTTGTTGGTCGCGTTGAACACCGACAGCGCGTCGCAGATCGCGCTTCCGGCGAGTGTCTTGATTCCGGCCAATGCAGCATCGGTCAGCATCACTGTCGGGACGGTCAATGATGTCGTGCCCGAGCCGACTCGGACCATCAGCATTGACGCTTCGGCCACGAACCATCTTTCGGCGAGCGGCAGCACGGTGTTGATCGACGATGACTTGCCGACGTTGACGCTGGAACTCAGCGCGGCGGCGGTGAGCGAAGCGGCCAGCAATCCGGCGTTGACCGGCACCGTGCGGCGAGCGGTCGCCACGTCGCAGGCTCTGACCGTGCGGCTCGACAGCAGCGACACCAGCGAATTGCTCGCACCGGTCGAGGTCATCATCCCGGCCAATCAAACGTCCTTCTCGTTTGAACTGAGCGTGCGCGACGACGCCTTGCTCGACGGCCCGCAGACCGTGGAACTGCGAGCGTACGGCGTCTATCCGACGACCGGCACGAGCATCCTCACCGGGTTCGGTTCCGCGTCGGTCACAGTGCTCGACAACGAAGGCCCGGCACTGACGCTCGAACTGGCTCGGTCATTCGTCGCCGAGGGACTGGCCGTTGCGAACACCGGCACGGTGACTCGCAACACCTCCACAACCGACAGCCTGATCGTGGCGTTGACCTCCAGCGACACGACCGAAGCGACGGTCCCGGCCACGGTCACGATCCCCGCCGGTCAAACGTCGGTGACGTTCAACATCACGACCGTGGACGACGGCATCACCGATGGTACGCAACGAGTCACCCTGACCGCCTCCGCCGACGGACTGGCCAGCGGCGTGGCGACGTTCAACGTCAGCGACTTGGATGTCCCGGACCTCGTCATCTCGCGCGTGGTCGCGCCGACTGATGCCGCGACCGATCAATACGTCGATGTCACTTTCCGCCTGACCAACGTCGGCCGCAACGCAGCGGCGGGAACGATGACCGAACGAGTCCTCCTCTCGCGCGATCCGCTCATCGGCGATGACATCCTGTTGGGCAATTACGATTTCACGGGAGTCTTGCAGGCCACCGGTTCGCTGAACTTCTTTGAGCGGACTGTCCCGATCCGCCTACCAAACGCGGCCGGTGATTACTGGCTGGTCGTCGTCGCGGACGTGAACGACGGAGTGCTCGAAGGACTCGAAGACAACAACGTGACGATCTCGACGACGCCGATCCACGTCCAAGCGGCCTATCGAGCCACCGTCTCCACCGCCGTTACCCAAGCAGTCGCGGGGACACCGGTATTGCTTACAGGTCAAGCGTTCCTCGGCAACACAAACAATCCAGCCCCGTTCGTCCCCGTCACCATCCACCTGGACGTGCGCGGCTTCCACCGCATCATCAGCGCCATCACCGACAGCCTTGGCCGCTACTCGACCACCTTCCGCCCGCTCCCGAACGAAGCCGGACACTACACCGTCACCGCCTCACATCCCGGCTCCGCCCCCGGCGCGACTCAAGACGAATTCACTCTCGTCGGTCTGTCCGCCGAACCACCGAGCGTGACTCAAAAACTGATCGAATCCGCCCCAGCCATCACCGGCACAGTAACACTCCGCAACCTCAGCGAAGTCCCGCTCACCGCGCTGCACGCCGAAGTCATCAACCCACCCGCCAACATCACCGCGACGGTGCAACTGGGCAACGGCACTCCGAACCCGACGCTTCCCGGCGAAGGAACACTCACGCTCACCTACTCCCTCACGGCCACCAACGCCTCCATCCCCTCCGGCCAAGTCCTGATCCGAGTCACCACCGCCGAAGGCGCGACCGTGGACCTACCCGTCAACGTGACGATCGAATCCCTCAAGCCTCGTCTCGTGAGCAACCCCAGCACCCTCGTCTCCGGCATGTTGCGCGGCCAACAACGCCTCGTCGAATTCACCATCACCAACGCAGGAGGCGCGGCCACCGGCCCACTGGAACTTCGCTTGCCCAACGTGCCGTGGATGTCCGCCCCAACGGGAACCGCAATCCCTTCAATCCCCGCCGGACAATCCACTTCGGTCCTGCTGCAACTGCTCCCACCAACGGATCTCGCCCTCGGCGAATTCACCGGCACGATCGTCGTGGCCAACGACCAAACAAGCCTCACTGTGCCATTCACCTTCCGAAACCTCTCGGAAGCCAAAGGGGACTTGGCACTCGAAGTCGTCGATGAATACACCTACTACGCCGAAGGCGCACCGCGCGTCGCCGACGCGCGAGTCACCCTCGTCGATGCCCTCACGGGAGAGACGGTATTTACCGGAGCCAGCGAATCCACCGGACTCCTGCTGATCCCGAATGTCACCGAAGGCTACTACACGCTACGCGTCGAGGCCAGCAAGCACGCTACCTTCAGCGACACCATCCTCGTCGAAAGCGGCCGGACGAAAAACGTCCAAGCCTTCCTGTCCCGCGAGACCGTGCGCTACATCTGGACGGTGACGCCAACGGAAATCGAGGATCGCACCAAGATCACGATCGAGAGCACGTTCGAAGTCAACGTTCCTGTACCGGTCATCGTTGTTGATCCGCCTCTCATCGACCTCTCGGACTTAACAACGCCAGGCCAAACGATGCAGGTCGAGATCATCATTCGAAACGAGGGCTTGATCGCGGCTGACAATATGAAATTGGACTTTGGTATTGTTGGCGGTGTTGAAATCACACCGCTGATCCGCGACATCGGTCGGCTCCCCGCCAAGAGTACATTGACGATTCCGGTTTCGATTCGTCGCTCGGCTCTGGCGGTCACTGGTGGAGTGTTTGCCGCAGCCGAGGACTTGGCGAATTGCACGATCCCAGGCTTCGTGGTGTACGAACTCAAGTGCGACAAAGGTCGTTTTTACTCGGTCCCAATTGCTGTCATACCACCAAGCGATTTTGAATGTGGTCCGGCTTCTGGTAGTGAGGGCGGAGGAGCTGTTTTCGGTGGTGGTAATGGTGGTGCAGCGAGTCCGTATATCGCTCCCAGAGTCTTCGAGACACAAAGCAACTGCGACTGCGTTGAGTTGACGCTCTTTGAAAAAGACTTGTCGGGATGGTTTAAGACACCCGTTGCAGCAGCAAACGCCGCTTTGGAGGTCTACACCGCCGGGCTTGTTGACGTGAAGCTTGATGTGACCGCGAAGGGAGCGGTAAAGCTCTGTTGCGACGAAGATGGGAATCAAGGTTTGGAATTCTCCGCGAACGCTGGCATTACTGCGACAACCACTTTCGGCCCCGGAAAAGACGTTTCCATTCCCGAGAAAACGATTTCGCTGCGAAATGGCGCGGAACTGTCGTTTTCAGGTTCATTGTTTGCCGGAATTCAAGCATCGATTGTTGTCGGGCTCAGCGGAGAAGTATCGAGTTCGTGCAACTTCGAAAAACCCAACGCGACTCTCAGTGGAACGCTCGGTGCGAACTTTCACGGCGGATTGGAAGGTAGTGTGTCCGGGACACTGACGACGACGGAAGAAGTCGCAACCATCACCGCGTCCGTCAAAGGAGGCATTAAAGGTGGCGTGAGTATTACCGCGTCGTATTCAACCTCGGACGGGCTAACACTGGTCGAAGAATCCGAAGGAATCTATCTCGAAGTCGAAGCGTCGTTTTCAGGGATCGATTATCAATACTCTCCCTACGATGATCCCAATACAGAGGAATTCGAGAACAAGTTGTATTTTTTCAAGCCATTCAAACGAACGTTAAACGCCTCAACTGTTGCCGAGGCCGAGGGAATTTTAGCGGCAGAGCGTGCATTGTTTGATGAACTGGTTGACGACGTGAGACTCCATGGTGTGCCGGTTTCCTACAACGGCGTTCCACTCGAAAAGGCGATTCCGCTGATTAAGGATGCCGTGGCGATTGCCAGTCCTCTGCCAACGGAAACCGCGACGGCCGCGACCGAAGACGATATTTGCGCCCGTGTTCGCCTTCAAATTGACCAAGATCTCGTGCAAACGCGTGACGCTTTCGATGCAAGATTGAGCATTGTGAATCAGAATCCTGATATCGATTTGGGCAATATCAACGTGCAACTTGAAGTGCTCGATTCGCAGGGGCGCAATCGCAATGACTTGTTCGTCATTCGCCAATCGTCATTGGATGGACTGAACGCCGTTGATGGTACGGGAATCGTGGTTCGCCAGTCGGAAGGCTCCGTCACCTGGCTAATCATCCCGACGTCGGAAGCTGCTCTTAACGGTCCAACCACCTACACCGTCGGCGGCTTGCTTGCCTACACGGAGGGTGAACGACGGGTCGTCGTTCCGCTGGATCGTGTCGAGATTACCGTTTTGCCGAACGCTCTCCTGAAACTTAATTATTTCCATCAACGAGACGTTTTGAGTGACGACCCCTTCACTGACGAAGTTGAACCGAGCCAACCGTTCAACTTGGCGGTGATGATTAACAATGTCGGTCTGGGCGTTGCGAAAGACGTGAGCATCGCATCTGCGCAGCCCAAGATCATCGAAAACGAAAAAGGCTTGTTGATCGACTTCCAAATCATCGGGACCGAAGTCGATGGGCAGAATCTGACGCCGTCGCTCACGGCGAACTTTGGGGATATTGGGCCGGGGGAAATTGCTCAGGGGCGGTGGTTGTTGACTTCGACGTTGCAGGGGCAGTTCATTGATTACAAGGCGACGTTCGAGCATGTCGATGGGTTGGGGGACAAGCGGCTGTCGTTGATCGATAGCGTCGATATTCACGAGTTGATTCACCTGGTGCGCGCGGGCGGGGAATTCGACGATGGGAAGTTTGATTTTCTGGTCAATGACTTGGCGGATGAGCATGACACGCCGGATACGTTGTGGTTGAGCGATGGGCGCGTGCAGTCGGTGGGGTTGGTTTCGGATGTTGAGTTTGATGGGGTGCCGACGCCAGGGGATCTCCAGGTGCGGATGACGGTTTCGGCGAGTGGTCTGAATTCTGGCGAATTCAGCTACGACAATCGGTGGAATTACTTTGAGGCGGCTGATCCGGCAGGCGGGCAGTATCACTTGGTTCGTGTTGTGAGATCGGATGGGGTGGAGGTGCTGGTCGGGGACAACATCTCTGGCGGGAATGCGTGGCAGACCGATCGGACGTTTATCGAACAGGGACGGCGGCCGATTCTGGAGAACAAACTCCACTTGCTCGATTATGCCGGGACCGGGGTTTACACGCTGTATTACTCGCCGGTGGATGTGACTGGGCCGAGCGTCACGATCAGCGGACCGGCGGCTGTCGTGAGTTCGACTGTCGAGAGTCTGACGGCGCACTTCTCTGAGGCGATTGATCCGAGTTCCTTCACGCTCGACGATCTGGTGCTGACTCGCGGCGGTGGTGCCACCAACGTCATCGGAGCGCCGGTTTCGATCGTGTCGCTGGGATCGAACAGGTATCGCATCGACGGCTTGGGATCGTTGACGGACGGTGAGGCGACGTATCACTTCGCGATTCGGATGGATGGCGTCACGGATGCGTTCGGCAATGCGGGATCGGGGGCGACTGCGGTTGACTGGATTAAGTCGGTGAGCATTCCGGCGGTCGAGTCGATCACGGGGATCGATTCGCCTCGTCGGAATGCGCCGCTGTCGAATGTGGTCGTGACGTTTACTCAGGCGATTGATGCGGCTTCGTTTTCGTCGGCGGATGTGTCGTTGACGTTCGTTGCGGCGGGTGGGGTCGGGACGGAGTCCCAACCTACCGTCGTGCCGGTTGATGTGGTTGTCTCGCCAAGTCTGAACTCTGGCGAGTTCAGCTACGAAGTTGGCGGATTCGACTTGGAGACGGCGTTGGATGGGCATTACGTGCTGACGGTGAATGCTTCGGGCGTGACCGATGGAAATGGCGTTGCAGGATTGGGAGCAATGTCCGTGGCCTGGGATATGGACGCTACCGTGCCGACGATCACGGGTGTCGGTGGCTTGCCGACGGGAAGCACTCGCAACAACGTCAGCAGTTTCGATCTGACATTCAGCGAAGCGATTGATCCGGGTTCGTTGAGCGGTGCGGATGTGATTGTCTCTCGCAATGGGACACTTATCGCCACCGACGGCTTGAGCGTTTCGGCGATTGGGCCGCAGCGCTATCGCATTCAGGGGCTGAGCGCTCTGACGTCCGCCGAAGGGAACTACAGCGTGTCAGTGAATGCGGCGGGGATCAGGGACTTGTTTGGAAACGCCGGGGTCGGCGGCGTCAATCAAACTTGGACAGTGGACACGACCGCTCCCGAAGCGGCCACGGATGTGGCCTTCGTGCCAGATTTGAGTCTGCTGGGCGCGGTGGATGGTAGCCGAACTCGTGAGAGTTCGGTCCGAAGTCTCACGACTTCGGCTACGGAGGAATTGCCCCGAATTCTCACGACTTCAGCGACGACGGTGCTGGTGACTAACGCGCTCGGGGGTGTTGTCACGGGGGTGGTGGCGGAAGGGGGCGTGTCGATTCAAGTGTTCGACACGACGACGAACACCGTGGTGGGGGAAGGGACGACGAATGGTCTGTCGTTTTCGATTCCCGTTCGCTTCGCCACCAGTGGTACCCATGTGTTGCAGATTCGCGTTTTCGATGCGGCGGGAAATGAAGGCAGCAGCGTGTTTGACCTGTTCATCGACAACGCGCCACCCGCGATCGTGCAGTTTGGCAATGTCCCCGTGGGGCTGGCCGATCCCGCGCCGGAGTTTGTGGAAATCGTCTTCACGGAACCGGTCGACGCGACGACGTTGAGGCGCGATGACCTGCGATTGACTCGCGATGGTGGTGCCGACTTGTTGCCGGATGATGTCCAGATCGTGGCCGTCAACGATCACACCTATCGCATCGCGGGATTGAGTCCTCTGACAGTTTCGGACGGGACGTATTTGTTGACGGTCAGTTTGACGGGAATCACCGATCAAGCGGGCAATACGGGAGTCGGTTCGGCGGAGGTCACTTGGACGCGCGACGTCACTCCGCCGCAGCCGGGGGTGATTCGCGGGTTGGTCTTCAATGATGTGAACGGCAACCGGATGCGCGATCCCGGTGAGTTGGGGCTTGCTGGCTGGAAGGTCTATTTGGATCAAGACCGCAGCGGCAATCGCGGTGCGGGGGAGCGGTTCACTGTCACCGACGTGGACGGCAACTATGTGTTCGACGGACTGACGCCGGACACTTATGTGGTGGCTCAAGAGATCGAGGACGGTTGGAGTCAGACGTTTCCCTCGTTGGCTCCCGCGCAGTATTTCGGGATCTCGCGGCTGGTGCTCAGCGGACATCACGATCACACGTCCGAACCGACCGCGACTCCGACATCGTCGTCCGCGAGCCAAGGGGACTTTTACACGGGCGCGGGTTCCAGTCCGGGATACACATGGCGGGATCACGATTTGGCCACGCCGGAGGTCATCGACGTTTGTTACGACTTCCGTTCGCTGGGTGCGTTCGCGAACGAGATCACGCCGGCAGAGATCGCCGTGGTCGAGCAAGCGCTGCAAGGTTGGGCGGACGCCTCGGGCGGACGGTTGCACTTTCACCGCGAGACGGACCATCCGATCGGCCAGATCATCAACATCGGCGTCGGCGACTTGGCGGCGCTCGGTTCCACGAGCGCCCCGCGCGGCACGCTCGGTCTGGGCGGAGGCACGTTTACCGATCTGAGTGGCGAGCACTTCATCACCGAAGGCAAAGTGTGGCTCGACCGCGCTGAAACGTGGGACACATCGTTTGCGAACGGCAACGTTGCGGACACGTTTGATTTCTTCACGGTCGTGGCTCAAGAAATCGGCCACGCGCTGGGCCTCGGACACCTCGACCATCTTGCCGGCCCCGACATCATGGATGGCCGCTACGACAGCGAACGAACGATGTTTTCCGCCAACGATCGGGCGTTGATCCAAGCCTTGTACTCCGCCAGCACGAGCGACTCGGACACCGACCATCAACACGACGTCGTGTCACTTCCGGCGGGAACTTTGGGAGTCCACATCATCACCGTGGACCTCGACGACGTCGTCAGCAACCTCGACTTCGGCCTGCACTTCAACCACTCGCCAATAGTCCCGAACCCGATTCCGAATCAGAACGCGACGGAAGACACGGCATTCACATTCCAATTCGCCGACGGCACGTTTGCCGATGTCGATGTCGGCGACGTGCTGACGTACGCGGCGACAAAATCTGATGGCAGCCCGTTGCCGACTTGGCTGACGTTTGACGCGGCGACACAGACGTTCGCCGGGATGCCATTGAACGCTGATGTCGAGACGTTGTCAGTCAAAGTCACGGCGACGGACAACGGCCAGGAAAGCATCAGCGACACGTTCGACATCATCGTGGCCAACACCAACGACGCGCCGACAGTGGAGAATCCGATTCCCAATCAGAACGCGACGGAAGACGCGGCGTTCTCGTTCCAATTCGCGAATGAATCATTTGCCGATGTTGATGTTGGCGACACGCTGACGTACGCGGCGACAAAGTCCGATGGCAGCCCGTTGCCAAGCTGGCTGACGTTCACGGGGGCGACTCGCACGTTCTCGGGGACGCCATTGAATGCCGATGTCGGAACGCTGTCGCTCAAAGTCACGGCGACCGACAGCAGCAACTCAAGCGTCAGCGACACGTTTGACATCGTGGTGGCCAACACCAACGACGCGCCGACGGTGGCAAACGAGATTCTCAATCAGAACGCGACCGAAGACGCGGCGTTCTCGTTCCAGTTCGCGAGTCAATCATTTGCGGATGTTGATGTCGGCGACACGCTGACGTATTCAGCCACGAAATCCGATGGCACCCTGTTGCCAAGCTGGCTGACATTCACGGCAGCGACTCGCACGTTTTCCGGGACGCCGTTGAATGCCGATGTCGGGACGTTGTCGATCAAGGTCACGGCGACGGACGGCCATGAAAGCGTCAGCGACACGTTTGACATCGTGGTGGCCAACACCAACGACGCGCCGACTGTGGCGAACGAAATTCTGAATCATAACGCGACCGAAGACGCGGCGTTCTTGTTCCAATTCGCGAGTGAATCATTTGCCGATGTTGATGTTGGCGACACGCTGACGTATGCGGCGACAAAGTCCGATGGCAGTCCGTTGCCAAGCTGGTTGACGTTCACGGCGACGACTCGCACGTTCTCCGGGACACCGTTGAACGCCGATGTCGGAACGTTGTCGATCAAGGTCACGGCGACGGACAGCGGCCATGAAAGAATCAGCGAAACGTTCGAAATTGTCGTGGGCAATACCAACGACGCGCCGACTGTGGCGAGTGAGATTCACAATCAGAACGCGACGGTAGCGACGGCGTTCACGTTCCAATTCGCGGGCGGAACATTCGCCGATGTCGATGTCGGCGACGTGTTGACTTACTCAGCGACGAAGTCCAATGGCAGCCTCTTGCCAAGCTGGCTGAATTTCAACGCGAGTACTCGGACATTTTCAGGGACACCAGCGAGCAGCGACGTCGGGACGTTGTCGATCACCGTCACCGCCACGGATGGCAGTCATGCGAGCGTCAGTGACACGTTCGACTTTGTGGTGGTCAGTAACAATATACCGGTCGTGTCGCTCGCACTGACGCCGGCTCGCGTGACGGAAGATGGTCGCGACAACTTAGTCTATACCCTCACGCGAACCGGGCCGACGACGAGACCATTGACAGTGAGCTTCATCGTCGGCGGCAACGCCATCCTCAATTCGGACTTCACGGCGAGCGGTGTCTCTCGGTTCTTCACGACATCGGGAACAACGACGGGGAGCGTCACATTCCTTGCCGGTCAGGCCACACGAACGGTCACGATCAATCCCACCGGCGACTCGTTGGTCGAATCGGACGAGACGGTGATTTTGACAGTGACTCCGACCGCCCTGTATACGGTTGAGACATCGAATTCCGCGACTGGAACCATCGTCAATGATGATCCCCAAGTGACGCTAACGGTTTCGTCCGCTCGCGTGATGGAGAATGGATCGACGAACGCCGTCTACACGTTCCGCAGGACGGGTTCGACCAGTTCCGCCGCGACCATCAATTTCAGTGTCGGTGGCACGGCGACATTCAATGCGGACTACGCGGTCAGTGGAGCGGCAGCGTTTTCTGAAACCGCTGGCAGTGTGACGTTCGCTCCCGGCCAATTGGCGCGGTCTGTCATCATCAATCCAACCAGTGACGCCATCTATGAAATTGACGAGACAGTCGTACTGACCATCGTGTCGAGCGACGGCTATTTCATCGCCTCTCCCGGCGGCGTGACGACCACAATCGCCAATGATGACACTCAAGTGTCGGTTTCCGTGTCGCCTGACTCCGTGACCGAGGATGGCGGTTCCGATTTGATCTACACCTTCACGCGATCGGGGATCACGACCGGGCCATTGATAGTGAACTTCACGGTCGGTGGCACGGCCAGCTTGCGATCCGATTACAGTCAATCAGGCGCACGATCGTTTTCGGCCACTGCGGGAATGCTTATTTTCGCAGCGGGTGAGACCACTAAAACGATTCGTGTGAATCCGGCTGCTGACTCAACTCCTGAAGCTGATGAGACGGTGATCCTGACGGTCACGCCTTCGACGCGGTATTCGACCCCGACAGGCATCGGGAATTCGGCGACCGGGGTCATTCTGAACGATGATCCGCGAGTGACGCTGGCGGTTTCGTCCGCTTTCGTGACCGAAAATGGATCGAGAAACGCCGCCTACACATTCACGCGAACCGGCTCAACACGCTCTGCCGCGACAGTCCACTTCAGCGTCAG
Source organism: Planctomyces sp. (assembly GCA_043775215.1). Taxonomy (GTDB): domain Bacteria; phylum Planctomycetota; class Planctomycetia; order Planctomycetales; family Planctomycetaceae; genus SXKJ01. Next base: position 11,559 of record JAYVSP010000660.1, read on the forward strand.
TGGTGCGGCCACGTTCAACACGGATTACACCGTCAGCGGTGCGACGTCGTTCTCTGACAGTAGCGGAACGGTGACGTTCGCGGCTGGTCAATCCACCAAGACCGTGACGATCAATCCGATGGGGGATACCAACGTGGAAGCCGATGAGACGGTGGCTCTGACGCTGACGTCCGCCAACGGCTACGTCAGCGGATCGCCGAATGCCGTGACAACCACAATCACCAACGACGACACCGCAGTGACGGTGGCAGTCTCTCCCAGCGAGGTCACGGAAAATGGTTCAACCAACTTGGTCTACACATTCACTCGGAATGGGATCAGTTCAAACGCATTGACGGTGCGTTTCACCGTCGGCGGAACGGCGACGTTTGTAGCGGATTACTTGCAAACCGGGGCATCGTCCTTTTCGCGAACCCGCGGGATGGTGACTTTCGCGGCTGGCGAGACCACGAAAACCATCGCCATCAAACCGAAGAAAGACCTGGTGTTGGATGACAACGAGTCGGTGATTCTGACCGTTGCCGCTGGCACTGGTTACGTTCCCGGAAATTCAAGCTCGGCAACCGGGCGTATTCTCGACAGTGGCCCAAGCTCATTAGCCGCGTTGGCGAATTCAGCTACGAACGGCCCGAAGGTGCGCAGTAGTACGTCAGCGGGCGAATCCCCGGATCGAAGCCACCCGAATTGATCGATCAAAAGCTGCTCGACAAATTACGGCATCGGCCTGACCGAACGTCAGCGTGCGTATCGCAAGAGTCGAGGATTGGCCAACCTTCAATACATTCGCTATCGAGATTGGTTCCTGTTGCTTGCCACCGAAGGACACCATCCCTTCAAGCAGCAAGAGCAGCATCAAATCCGAGATTGCCGCCGTCACCC
>JAYVSP010000661.1:0-8292 GCA_043775215.1 Planctomyces sp.
ACAAACTCCACGGCCCGCACATGGGCGTGCTCATCATCACCCACCACGAACGCCTGCTCGAATTCAACAAGCCGAGCTTCACGCATGTGATGCTCGCGGGGAAAATCGTCGAAACCGGCGACGCCTCGCTCGCTCATGACCTGCATGCCAACGGCTACGCGACGGTGCGCGAACGGCATCCGACGGAAGCGGCGGAAGAGCAAGCGGTCGCCGTGAAGGCTTAGCGGAGAGAATTTGGTAAGTCGGGAATTCGAGGTGTCTCATGTCCACAACATTGACTCGACCAAGTCGCCGCCGCCCCCCTGCGTCGCCACCGCGACGAGAGACAGTTGTGAACGGTGCTCAACATCGGACGGCACCGCTGCGATTGCTTTACAACCAATTGGACGTCCGCATTCCCGATTGGGTAGTCGATCACGCCGCGTTTCGGAAATGGTTTGCTTCCGGCGAGTTTCCAGAAGAAGGGCGAGTGACATTTCTCAATGACGAGGTGATCTTCGACATGAGCTTCGAGCAACTTTACTCGCACGTCCGCATGAAGACGGTCTTGACCACGGTTTTGAATCTGTTAGTCACGATGCAGGAATTGGGCGAGTTCTTTTGCGACGGCGTGATGATCAGCCATCTCGGAGCAAAGGTGTCGAACAACCCCGATGGCGTGTTCGTGTCGAATGCTGGCTTCGAATCCAACCGCGTCCGCCGGGTGACCGGAGCAAGTGCCGGGTTCATCGAACTCGAAGGTTCACCCGACATGGTGCTGGAAGTGGTCAGCGACAGCTCGGTGAAGAAGGACACGGAACTTCTGCGAGAAGCCTATTGGAAGGCCGACATTCGCGAGTATTGGCTCGTTGACGCTCGCGGTGAAACGCTGGAATTTCAAATTCTCAGGCACGGAGCCAAGGGGTACTCGCCGGCGCGAGCGACCGGCGGTTGGTTGAAGTCATCTGTCTTCGGGATGTCCTTCCGACTGTTCGCGAAGACGAATCACTTGGGACATCCGACGTTTGATTTGTTAGTGAAATGAGGTGCCGATGACAGCGATCACCATCAATGTGAACGACGAGGTTGCCAAGAAGTTTTCCGAGGCCTCGGACGAACAACGGAAAAAATATGAACTGCTGTTTGATCTTCAGCTTCAAGGAGTGATGACCAAGCCGAAACGGTCGCTCGAGGAAATCATGCGCAGCATGAGCCGGCACGCCCAAGCCAACGGACTGACTCCGGAGATTTTGGAATCCATTTTGAATGACGACGATGACGACGCGTAATCTGCGAGTCGTGATCGACACCAACGTCGTGCTGAGTGCCTCGATTTGGCAGGATTCGGTGCCGTTCAAGGCCGTGCTCGCAGCGACACGAGTTGGTCAAGTTTTGCTGTCGATGGAAATCGAAGAGGAATTGAAAGACGTTTTTCGACGGAAGTAGTTCGACAAGTACATCCCGGCCGACGAACGATGGGAGTTTTTGGAACGACTGATTGAGGACTCGCGGTTCATCAAGATCACGGAATCCATCACCGACTGCCGCGATCCGCAAGGACAGCAAGTATTTGGAATTGGCGGTGAGCGGCGGAGCGACGCACATCGTCACGGGAGACGCGGACCTGCTAGTGATGAATCCGTTTCGAGGGATCGCGATTGTGAGTCCGCAGGAGTTTTTGGAGAGCGTTCGGGAGAATCAGCCATGACCGTGCAAACTTTTCGAGACTTATTGACGGCTCAGCCGTTTCAACCATTTCGGGTCACGATGTCGAGCGGCAAGCAGTTTGAAGTGAGGCATCCGGAAATGGCGTTTCTGACTCGGACGATTTTGTTTGTCGGGGTCGAGATCGCCGAGGATGGCGTGCCAGCCGAGTTCCGAATGTGTTCTCTGCTGCATATCACGACGGTTGAGCCGTTGAGTCCCGCTGCGATGGAAGCATAGGACGACAGAGGCATGAAAACTTTCATCAGAAAAACAAGGGAGATAGTCATGCGATGTTTGATCGCCAGCGTGCTTCTCGCGATTTGTATTTCTGGCTGTGCGAAAAATGGCTCCTACTCAAGTTCCTCGGAGGCGGGTTCGACGTTCGCGGTTGCGCCGGTCAGCGTTCCCGATTTGGTGACCGATGAGCCGGCACCACAAATCGTCGCCAACATCCCGGAAACTATTTCGGATCTTCCGACGAAGGAGCCGATCGGTGTCAGCGACCCAACAGCGGATGAAAGTGTGAAGGCGTCAGCGACTCCGGTCGGGTATCCCGAAGACAAAGAAGTGGAACGATTGATCGTTTTGGCTGGCGACTTTCAGCAGAAGGGCCAATTTGAAAAAGCCTTGGCGTTGGTGAATCGGGCGCTGCAGCTTGATCCAACCAGCCCATCGGCAAGTTCCCTGAAAGTGTCTCTCGAAGACTTGCTTAGAAAAAGTTGAACGTTGAGTTCCAGAGAATTCGAATCAAAAGTGATTCGCCAAACGGCGAGGAAGAAAATCATGACTACAGAATTAGCAGTTCAAGAACGTGACGTCGAAGACGTCGGCATTGGCGATTATCAGTTTGGGTTTCACGATCCGACGGACAAATACGTCTTCAAAAGCCGCAAGGGGCTGGATCGGGAGATCGTTTACCAAATCTCCGAGATGAAGAAGGAGCCGAAGTGGATGCGGGATTTTCGCATCAGCTCGCTGGAGACCTTCTTTCAGAAGCCGATGCCGCACTGGGGCGGTAATTTGGAAGAGATCGACTTCCAGAACATCTACTACTACATGAAGGCGGCGGCCAACCTGGAGAAAAGTTGGGAAGACGTGCCGGAAGACATCCGCAAAACGTATGACCGGCTGGGCATCCCGGAGGCTGAGAAGAAATATCTCGCTGGCGTGAAGGCGCAGTATGAGTCGGAAGTCATCTACGGCAGCTTGCAGGAAGACCTCGCCAAGCAAGGGGTGATCTTCACCGACACCGACTCGGCGTTGCGTGATCATCCGGACCTGTTCCGCGAATACTTCAGCAAGATCATCCCGCCGAACGACAACAAGTTCGCGGCTCTGAATTCGGCCGTTTGGTCGGGCGGGTCGTTCATCTACGTGCCGCCGGGCGTGAAGATTGAATTCCCGTTGCAGGCGTACTTCCGCATCAACTCGGAAAACATGGGGCAGTTCGAGCGGACGCTGATCATCGTCGATGAAGGGGCGTCGGCGCATTACGTCGAGGGCTGCACCGCTCCGACCTACAGCAGCGACAGCCTGCACTCGGCGGTGGTCGAGATCATCGTCAAGCGAGGCGGTCGCTTCCGTTACACGACGATCCAGAACTGGTCGAACAACGTCTTCAACCTCGTCACCAAACGAGCGATGGCCTACGGCGACTCGCTGATGGAATGGGTGGACGGCAACCTCGGCTCGAAGCTGACGATGAAGTATCCGGCGATCTACCTGATGGAACCGGGCGCTCGCGGCGAAACTCTGTCGATCGCGTTCGCGAACCACGGCCAGCATCAAGACGCCGGAGCGAAAATGGTGCATTGTGCTCCGAACACGTCCAGCCGCATCGTCTCAAAGAGCATCAGCAAAGGCGGCGGCCGAGCCAGCTATCGCGGCCTGGTCAAAGTCGAAAAGGGAGCGACCAACTGCAAATCGAACGTCGTCTGCGACGCCTTGATCCTCGACAGCAAAAGCCGCAGCGACACTTACCCGTACATCGAAGCCGAAGACGATCAGATCTCCCTCGAACACGAAGCCAGCGTCTCGAAGATCGGCGAAGAACAACTCTTCTACTTGATGAGCCGCGGCATGACCGAAGCGGAAGCCTCGGCCATGATCGTGACCGGCTTCATCGAGCCGCTCGTCAAAGAACTCCCGATGGAATACGCCGTCGAAATGAACCGCCTGATTGAACTGCAAATGGAAGGGAGCGTGGGGTAGATGAAGCTCATGCTCGTGACATTCGGCGGTACGTCGATCGTTGTCCGCACTGTGCGTGACGAGAAGGAATCCGAACTATGAATTCGCGAGTCTTTGAATTCACTTTGTGGCTGGAGCCGGAATCACGCGAACTCCTGGAATGGTCGAACGCGCTCTACGAAGCGGGAGCCGACGACAGTTCTCCCGGAGTGCATTGCGGCGAACCATACGTTTCATTTCACCGAGATGCGGAATCATTCGAGGCCGCCGTGAGATCGGCGTATCGAGATGTTCAAGCCGCAGGAGGCCGAGTGGTCCGCTGTGAGATCGCACAAGAAGAAATGGCGGCGTGGTAATGCCCGCGAGAAACATCCATCACGACGCCGTCATTCGCGCTCTCGAAGCGGATGGTTGGACGATTACCGACGATCCGTTGCGAGTGCCGTTTGGCGGGCGCAATTTGTTTGTCGATTTGGCTGCCGAGCGAGTTACCATCGGCGCTGAACGAGGCAGCGAACGATTGCAGTGGAGGTTCAGAGTTTCTTGAGTCCGTCGCCGATGTTCGATTTGGAACACGCCCTCGGTCAGTATGGGTTGTATCGCGTTGCGATGATCGACGCGGAACCGGATCGCCTGTTGTTTCTCGGGGTTTCGGATCGCGTGTACGATCAACTCTTCGCCGACCGATTCGGGCAGTTGGTGATCGAGCAGATGCAAGTGAGGTTGTTGGTCTTCGAAGAATCAACACAAAGGGTTGTCCAATGGATCAAGTAAATCGTTACCGAGAAATCCTGCGTCAAATTGTCACCAAGTACGCGAGCTGGGGTGCCAATCGCCAAGACATTCGCAGCGAGGCGGTGATCGACACGGATCACGATCACTACGAAGTCATGAGCGTCGGCTGGCAGGGCCGGCATCGCGTGCATGGCTCGGTCGTGCATCTCGATATCATCGACGGAAAAGTTTGGATTCAGCATGACGGCACGAATCGGCCAGTTGCCGACGAACTGCTTGAGGCGGGCGTTCCGAAAGAAGATATCGTTTTGGGTTTTCAGCCTCCGGACCTTCGCAAGTACACGGACTTCGCGGAAGCATGAATGGAGCGACAATGAACCATGCCGACCATCACGGGGATCGACGGGGCGTTTCGGTTTTACTTCTACAGTTTTGATTGCGGCGAACCTCGACACGTTCACGTTTCACGAGATCGCAGCATCTGCAAGTTTTTGTGACAGCCGGTCGAGATGAGTTCCAACAACGGATTCAGCCCGAAAGAACTCAATCGGATTCGGAGAATGATCGTCGAGCACATGGATCAAATCAGCGAGGCTTGGGATGAACACTGCGGCACAGAATGAACCGCGTATTTCATCGGTAGACGTGACCGAAGACGAAATCATCGCCAAGCTGGTCGATGGCCGTCGTGTCAGCGTTCCGTTGGCGTGGTCGTGGCGGTTGTCGGACGCGACGGCGGAACAACGGAAACATTATGAATTGATCGGCAGTGGCGAAGGAGTTCATTGGCCGGACATTGATGAGGACATCAGCGCGAAAGGAATGTTGTTTGGTCAACCGGCCAAACGACCGCAACACGCGGCCTCCGCGTCCTTGTGAATCAGGATTATGTACGTCACCGCCGAGATCATCCGCGAGGTCGAGCAGCGATATGGCACTCCGGTCGAGATCGCGCGGGAGTACGAGATGACGGCCGAGCAACTCGACGTTGTGCGGTTGGGGATGAAGCACGGACGCTGCCATGACGTGACGCTCGTGATCGTGGATGACGAGCGGAACATCGTGGTGACTCGCAAGCCAAGCTATCCGCCCGGCGCGTTTCGCACGCCGTCGGGAGGCGTCGAAGTGGGCGAGTCGTTCGACGACGGAGCGATTCGCGAAGCGAAGGAAGAAACCGGTTTAGACATCGTTTTGGAGAAATACCTGATCCGAGCCAACGTCCGTTTCCGTAGGTTGGGATTCCATCCCGACCTGTCTTGTTCCAACGGAAGAGGTCGGGATGGAATCCCAACCTACGACGACGTGATCGACTGGACGACTCACGTCCTGCAAGCCCGCCCCATCGGCGGGACATTGCAGCCGCTCGACACGAAGGAAATCGTCGAAGCCCGCAAAGCAACCATCGCCGAAATCACCGGCCCAATCCGCGAAGCGTTGCTCGCCAGCGGCAAGCCGGGCCTGCGGTATCGAGCGGAGTTGGACGGGTTGGCGGTGGAGTTGATCTGAGAAATTTGCGGCTAGACAAGAAACGTAGCAACATGTTCGCGAATCGCTCAGATGAAAGGCCGTGGTCAGAGCTATCGACAAGAGAAATTGTCATCAAGACTCTTGTGTTTTGGGCCATCGCAACACTGTTTGTTGTGACGGCAATCGTGAACGGCTTTCAAAACTTTGATATGGGCCTCGCAGCTTTCGCTCTGATTGGCGGAATCGCGATCAGCCGGAACGCTCTGGGAGAATTGGTTCGACGAAGACGGCAAGAAAAGAATTCACATGACAGCAACGATGACGACGTTTGAAACAATGACCGGCTTCAATCGCACGGCGTTTGAGGCGGATGCCGAATAGTGACTGACGTTGTACGATGGAACTCGGAGGTGTCGTGATGCCAGCAAAGAAAACTTACACGGTTTGCGACGGGCGTATGACGTTGGTTTTGGAACCGGCCGAAGAAGGCGGATTCATCGTGACGTCGCCACTCGACCCGGCGTTGATCACCGAGGCCGAAACGGTCGAGGAGGCGTTTGAAATGGCCTACGACGCGGCTCAAGCGCTCAAGGCGTCGCGAGCGAAGTTCGTCAAACAATTGAAGTCGTTGCAGGTTGCCGGTCGGTAGGGAAACTGGGGCAGGCGATGAAGCGGAGAGAATTGGAAGAGCATCTGCGGCGACACGGTTGTTTCCTGCATCATCATGGCGGCAGCCATGACGTGTGGGTCAACCCAGCCAACGAGCAACAAGCTCCTGTGCCGCGACACAATGAAGTCAAAAATGGAACGGCGCGAGGCGTCTGTCGAATTCTGAAAATTCCCAAACCACCTGGGCTGTAACAACCAAGAAACGAGAGACGGGCAAGAGTGCCCATCCTACTGGAAGAACAATGACAGCAACGATGACCAAGTTTGAAACAGTGACCGGCTTAAATCGCACGGCGTTTGAGGCGTCGTGTGGAAAACAAGGAGAAAGGTGAGATGCCAGTAAAATCACTTCGCAAACCAGCGGCAAAACCGAACGCTCGGAAAGTCGTGCGGTCCAAGATCGCGACACGGAAGCATGAGTATCGAGTGGTTTACACCGAGATCGAGGATGGCTGGATCATGGCGCAGGTGCCGGAACTTCCGGGGGCACTCACGCAAGGCCGCGACCTCGAAGAGGCGCGATTCATGATTCGTGACGCCGTGGAGTTGTTGTTGGAGTCGTATCGGGAGAACGCGGAAAAGGACGCGCCAGGCAACGCCATTTGGGAAACATTGACGGTCGAGGTTCCCGCCCAATGAAGCGAGTGAATCTGGTCCGGCACTTGGTCGCTCATGGATGCTACTTGCATCGCGAAGGAGCACGGCACTCGATCTACCGTAATCCGACAACTGGCAAATGTGCGGCAGTGCCACGGCATCGCGAGATCAAAGACCCTTTGGCTCGCGGCATCTGTGATGAGTTGGGAATTCCGCGACCTTAGCTTAGTTGAGAACTGACACACGACGACGGGCAAGAGTGCCCATCCTACGGGAAGAACAATGACAGCAACGATGACGACGTTTGAAACAGTGACCGGCTTCCAGCGCACGGCGTTTGAGGCGTTTTTGGAATCGCGGGACGAACCGGATTGGATCGTCGAGGCTCGGCGGGCCGCGTATGAGCGGTATCAGGATCAGTTGGCCGTGCCGCTCGATCCGGAGGAATGGAAGCGGGTCGAGACGCGCACGTTTCGAGCGGATCAGTTTCATGTGCGGCGGGAGGCGACCGAGTCGGCGACGTTTGGGTCGCTGATGCATGATCGGGCGGAGTTCGCCGGGATGGTGACTCACGTCGATGGGCACGCGACCCGAGCGACGCTTGACGAGAAGTACGCGAAGCAAGGCGTATTGTTCGGCGACCTGAGCACGCTGCTGGTCGCGCATCGCGAGAAGTTGGAGCCGTATTTCCTCCAGCGAGCCGTGCAGGCGAAGCGCGATCGGTTCACGAGCTGGCACGCGGCGTTTTGGACCGGCGGCACGGTGCTGTTCGTGCCGCGAGGCGTCGCGATCGACGAACCGCTCGACAGCTTGATTGGCTTGTGTACCGCCGGCGCGGCGGACTTCAGCCACACTCTGGTCATCCTGGAAGACGGGGCGAGCGCAACCTTGCTCGAAGAGACGTCGTCAGCAACGGCGGACGCAGCCGGACTGCACGTCGGAGCGGTC
>JAYVSP010000662.1:0-6041 GCA_043775215.1 Planctomyces sp.
GCGAAAAAACGAAAAAATAAAATCCAAACATCAGCCGCTTCCGATGCGAACCAAATTACGTACTTTTTCTGATTCGTTCACAAGCTCGGTGCGGCCGAATGACACCACTTCCGCCGTCCCCGGCTGTTTCCGTCGCTCGCTGCGCCGGCTTTTGCGCCGCTTTGGCGAAGTGCTCGTCAGTGACCTGCAAGTAATGTTTGTCGCGTCCCCTTTCGCCCTTCCGGCACTGCAATTCGAGCCGTTCTGTCATTAAAATTCCCAAAGTTTGTTGCTCCGGTCACAGCGGAGGGCGGGGCGACTAAGTAGAACCGCAGTGCATTTTGTGGGACGGCCTTCCCAGTCCGCCGCGAAAACACGGCCTGGGAAGGCCGTCCTATCACACAATGATCAGCATGACGCTCAGGAGCCGGATTTGATGTTGGATTGGTTGCGTGCCGCGGCGTTGGTTCTCGAACTAAACCTTGGTTCTCAAAGTCCGCGAATGCGGATTCAGGCCCGTCAGCGGCGAATGCGGTCGGATGGTTCGCTGGTCGTGGAGTTGTTGGAAGCTCGCACTTTGCTGTCAGCCGACACCGGCCTGCGGGCGGATTATTTTGGCGACTCTGAGCTGACAAATCTTGCGCTCACACGCACCGACCCGGCGGTGAATTTCGCTTGGGGGACGGGCTCTCCTAGTGCGGCGGTGGCGGCGGATAACTTCTCGGTGCGGTGGAGCGGTCAGGTGGAGCCGCGCTTCACTGAGACTTACACATTCTTCACGAACTCCGACGACGGCGTGCGGTTGTGGGTCGATGGGCAGAAGCTGATCGACAATTGGACGGCTCATGCCGCGACTGAGAATAGCGGTTCGATCACGTTGGTCCGCGGCCGGCACTACGACATTGTGCTGGAATACTTCGAGGGAAGCGGTTTGGCCACCGCGATGCTTTCCTGGTCCAGTGCGAGCCAACCGCAGGAAATCATCCCGACTGCGCAGTTATTTCCAAGTTCTCGCGGTTCGTTGTTGCGCGAGTACTGGACGGGCATTGCTGGCGGGGCGGTGTCGGCTCTGACGAGCAACGCCGCGTATCCCGACAGTCCCACTGGTGCGAGCACAGTCGCCAGCTTTGAGTCGCCGGACAACTTTGGCGACAACTTCGGCGAGCGGTTGCGCGGTTACGTGCATGCGCCGCAGACCGGCACATACACGTTTTGGCTGGCGGGGGACAACAGCGCGGAATTGTCGTTGAGCAACGACGACAACCCGGCCAACAAACGATTGATCGCATCGATTGCGGGGCCGACCGCGACTGGCACCTGGCAGCGTTCGGTGGATGTGAAACTGGTCGCGGGGCAGCGCTATTACATTGAGGCTCTGCACAAGGACGACACCGGCGCTGACTCACTGGCGGTTGGTTGGACGCTGCCGGACGGTCGCTTTGAAGGGCCGATCGCTGGGCAGAATCTGTCGCCGACAGTGCCCACGGTCGAGCTGTTTGTCGATCAGTCGTCCGCGTTCGAGTTCAACAACTCACCGGCGCAGATCACGGTCGAACGCGACGCCGATTTCGGCCGCGATCTGCTGGTGAGATATCAGCTTGGCGGCACGGCGATCAACGGTTCGGACTACGTCGCCTTGACGGGCACTGTCACGATTCCGGCGGGTCAGCGGAGTGCGACATTCCAGATCGTGCCGCTGGACGACTCGCTGCTGGAAAGTGTGGAGACCGTCACGGTCGCACTGCTCAACGACACCGCGTATCAGCTTGGCACCGCCAGTCGGCAGAGCGGTTTGGTCACGCTTTACGACAGCGACAGCATCCCAGCCGGCACGAATTCGCTGAACCTCAGCGGACCCTCCGGCTTCAACTTCATCGGCTCGACCTACGGCAGCCGGTCGGTGGTCGGCGTCACGGGGCAGTCGTTCACAGAAGCGAATCGCATCGTCACCACCACGACGCCGCCCAATGAATACGACGTTCGCATCCTCACGCAGTCGTTGGCTCCGGTCACGGCTGGCGACACGTTGCTGCTGAGCTTCTGGGCTCGCAATGCCGATGCCACGAAACCGCTGGCGGAGGTGCGCGCGGTCTTGGAAAGAGCCGCCTCGCCTTACTCCAAGTCGCTGTACATCAAAGAGACGCTGACTGGCACGAACTGGCAGAAGTTCGATCTGCCGTTCTCGGCGCTGGAGAGCTACGACGGCACGACGCTCAAGGCTCAGTTGTTCTTTTCCGTCGGCTACAACCCGCAGACGATCGAGATCGGTGGCGTAACGCTGACAAATTACGGCCCGACCGTCACGCCGGCCGAACTGCAAACCAGCGGTCAGACGTATCAAGGCCGCGCCGGCACCGACACCGCGTGGCGTGACGCGGCCGATGCGCGCATCGAGCAGACTCGGCGCGGCGACCTGACCGTCACCGTGCGCGATGCCGCCGGCAATCCGGTCGAGGGAGCTTCCGTCGCCGTGCGGATGCGCGAGCATGCGTTCGGTTTCGGCTCGGCCGTCGCTGCCGATGGCATTAATGACACGAACGCCGTCAACGGCCCGAACTATCGCAGTCTCATCAAGCAGTTGTTCAACAAAGTCGTGCTGGAAAACGATCTCAAGTGGGGCGGGTGGCAAAGCAATCCCAGCCGGGCGATCGGAGCCATCGACTGGCTGTTCGCCAACGGCATCGACGACATCCGCGGTCACAACTTGATCTGGCCGAGCTGGCAATACACGCCCGCCTCAACGGGCAGCACCTACGGCGGCATCAACTATCGCTCCAATCCGAACAAGCCCGATAGCCAAGAGGAATACGAAGCTCATGTGACCGTCGATGGCCGCACCGCTGCCGATACCTGGTTGCGACAACGAGTGCTGGACCACATCGCTCAGGAGGCCGGTGCCACGGGAGTCAAAGGGCGGCTCACCGATTGGGATGTCGTCAATGAGCCGTACGCGAATCATCAGATTCAAGACCTGCTGGTGGGCACGTTTGGCGGCACGGCGAATGATTATCTGATCGACTGGTTCAACGTGGCCAAGTCCGCCGATCCGGCCGCGCGGCTGTTTCTCAACGACTATCCCTCGTTGGCCGGCGGCAGCCACTTGGACGCGTACTACAACACGATTCAGTACTTGTTGACTCACGGCGCACCGCTGGAAGGGATCGGCTTCCAGAGTCACTTCGGCAGTGGCACGCCGGGCATGGACGTGATGCTGGCCAACTTCGACCGCTTCGCCGCCTTGGGCCAGCCGTTGCAAGTCACGGAGTTCGATCAGGAAAGCTCTGACCTGCAACTGCAAGCCGACTACCTGCGGGACTTCATGACGTTGGCGTTCAGTCAGCCGTCGATGGATGCCTTTGTGATGTGGGGCTTCTGGGAAGGTCGGCACTGGAAGCCGAACGCGGCGTTGTGGAACACGGACTGGTCGATCAATCCCAACGGCCAGCAATTCATCGACCTGGTCTATGGTGACTGGTGGACGGATGAGATCGGCACCTCGACCGCCGCTGGCCGCTACGTCACGCGCGGCTTTACGGGATCGTATGACGTCGTCGTTTCGTACGGCGGAGAGACGCAGACGGTTCCCGCCACGCTCGCGGCCGGCGGCACGAGCCTAACGGTCAACTTGACCACGACGCTGACTCCGCCCGACATCGTGTTGAACTCCGTCACTGCGGATGGCAAGTCGACGTTGACGCTGACGTATGAAATTCTCAACGGGAGCGTGACCGGTCCCAACGGCTTTGACGTGGAGTTCCGTCGATCGACGGACGCTTTGGCGGACGCCTCGGACACGATCCTGAGCAAAGTCTCGATCACGAATCCGAACGACCTGACGATCGGCCAGCACACAAAGACCTTCACGATCGGCACAACTGTTGGAGTTCAGGTGCAGCTCCCCGGTGCGGGAGCGTCGGAAGTGGCCTCGGACTATTTCATTCTGGCCGTGGCCGATCCGAATAACTCCGTCGCCGAAACAGACGCCGATCCGCTGAACGAGGACAACACGGCCGCGTTCGTCGGTGCCTATGCGACCTCAAGCACCATTTATCTGCATGGCGGACCCTCTGCGGACACGGCGACACTGACGTACCCCGCGACAACTTCGGGCAATGTCACGCTCGCGCTGGCCGGCTCGCAGAGTGCGACCTTTACCTACGTCTACACCGCGACCGCCGCGTTTCGTTTGCGGACGCACGGTGACAATGACGCGATCAACGTCGTCAATTCCGCCAACCTGACATCACGGCCGATGCTCGAATTGGGGGGCGACGGCAATGACTCGCTCTCAAGTGCGGCCGGTGCCGACACGCTCAACGGTGGGGACGGCAACGATCTGCTCTGTGGCAAGCTGGGCAGCGACTCGCTCGACGGCGGTGCTGGCTTGAACACTCTGGTCGAATCGGGCAACGTCAGCTTCACACTCACCAACACCAGCCTGACCGGCGTCGGGACGGACACGCTGGCGAATTTGCAAATCGCCAATCTGACGGGCGGCAGCAGCTCGAACACGTTCACGGTCAGTGGCTGGACCGGAACGGGAAGTTTTATCGGCGGCGGCGGCACGACCGACACCATCGTGGCCAGCAAAGATCGCCACTTCACGCTGTCGAATACGAGTCTGCAAACCAGCGACGGAATGAGTCTCTCGCTGAGCGGATTCACGAAGGCGACTCTGACGGGAGGAGCCGGAAGCAACTCGTTCACGGTCGGCGAATGGACCGGCACGGGAACACTCTCCGGCAGCAGCGGCAGCGATACGCTTTCCGTCATGAGGGACGCCAACCTGACGCTGACAACGACGTCGCTCGTGGCAGCAGGCTTCGGCACTCTGACGCTGTCGAGCCTGGAAGTGGCTCAACTCTCCGGAGGAGCATCACACAACACGTTCACCCTCAGCAGTTGGAACGGCAGCGGCTCCGTGACGGGCGGAGGTGGCACGGATTCCGTGGTAGCATCGCGCAATGCGAACTTCACTCTGTCAAACTCGCAGTTGATCGCATCGAACGGGCTGACCATGACGCTGGCCGGCATCGGCATCGCCAACCTGACCGGCGGTTCGAGCGCCAACTTGTTCACAATCAGCGATTGGAGCGGCGGCGGAACCATCAACGGTTCGTCCGGGGCGGATCGCATCATTGTGCAGAGCGACAGCGACATCACGTTGACGAACACGTCGCTGGCGGTGGCTGGCTTTGGGACGTTGACATTGGCCGCGATCGAAACGGCCGGCCTCACCGGCGGAGAATCCACCAACCTGTTGATCGCAAATCAATTCACGCTCGGCTCCGTGACTCTTCAAGGGGCCGGAGGCGATGATGTCTTGCTCGGTGGGACGAAGGATGACTCACTAGAAGGCGGCGCGGGACGAGACTTGTTGATCGGCGGCGCCGGCAAGGACAAATTGATCGGCGATGCCACCGTCGCGGGTTCCAGCGGCGAAGACATCTTGATCGGCGGGGCCACGTCGTACAGCGGCACCTCAGCAACACCACTTGCCGCCAATCTCACCGCCTTGAACGCGCTCATGGCCGAGTGGCGACGGACCGACCTGGAGTATGCCGTTCGTGTCGCTCATTTGCGCGACGGCAGCGGTGGATTGAATGGCGCCACATTGCTCAACAGCTTGACCGTGTTCAACGACGCTGGCGCGGCCGACACACTCCAGGGAAGTATGCCGCCAGCCCCGAATCTGTCCGACCTGGATTGGCTCTTCAAGTCCACCGGCGACGTGCTGGATGCCCTCGTCGTCGGAGAAATCATGACGTTGATCTGATTCGTTGCTTCCAACAGGGTAACGGTGGACTGGGCAATTCCTCACCACAGCGTGTATCCGCCATCGATCACGATGGCCGCGCCGGTCACGTACCGTGCGGCGTCACTGGCGAGATACACCGCCAACGGGCCGAGGTCATCGGGTTGTCCGAAATAGCGCTGGCCGAGTTCCTCACGTTCCGCACCCCCCTTTTCAAGGTTCATATCCCCAGAAACATAGGACTTTGATGATTTCGCCAAATCGGCGACCATCAGATTTGGGGTAGTTGCAAATCGGATGGCCACTA
>JAYVSP010000663.1:0-4069 GCA_043775215.1 Planctomyces sp.
CTTCAGCGGACCCCACGAGCCGTTCCTGCGCCGCGGCCACGGCGGTGGGATCGGGCGTGACGTGATCGGGTTCGTAGAGGCGGATGTCGGTCACACTGAGATTCAGCGGAATTTTGCCCGTTCGCAGTTTGATGCGGATGCGATCGCGAGGCGTGTGGTGTTCGATGAACAACTCGGGACGATGCAGCGTCACCGCGAGTGTGCCGAGCGAGACTTGGCCGTGTCCCGGTTCGACCGCCGCATGTTCGTGGCCCACCGGTTTGAGATCGCTGCCGAAGATCTATGCGATTGATAAACTGTGAATCACGTTAGCGTGCTGAACTAGCAGCTTCGGCAGCGTCTCATGTTGATATTTCTGTGATTGAAAGAATCCGTTAGAAATCCGAGGGATTACATGGCGAAAATCTTGGGCAGCGATCAACTCGTTGAGCTGATGGTGAATTGCAAGACCTATCCGGCAGTCAGTACGAAATACACCGAGACCGTATGCACAGGAGGCGTGCAACCAGACGGAGAGTTTGTGCGACTGTACCCGATTCCATTTCGGTTTCTCGACCCGTCACAGCAGTATGGAAGGTGGGATATCGTTCGGGTTCACGCCTACCGTGACACGAAGGATACTCGGCCTGAAAGCTGGCACTTGGAGGCAGGTACACCAATCGAAGTGTTGAAGCACGTTTCCTCTGAAAAGGAACGATGGCAGTGGATGCAGAAGGCGGTCCACGAGAGCGCCGATTCGATGGAAGCCGCCGGAATCACAAACGGACTGGTAAGGATTGAACCACTGGAATTTTATTGGCAGCCAGACAAAAAGGAGTGGACGCCGACACAACTCAGTGTGATTCAACAAGGCGACCTTTTCGCAACGACCGAACAAATGAAACAACTTGCTGAGCGTGTGCCGTGGGAGTTTCGACTGAAGTATCGCGAATGTTCAACGGGTCGGGAAGCAGACAGCAAAGTCTTAGCATGGAGTTACTATCAAGGTTATCGCCGTGAATTGGCAGAAACGCGAGAACCAGAAGTTGCAATGGAAGCAATTGCCCAGAAAGTTAGAGAAAGTATTTTTTCATCCCAGCGATCAGTGTTCGGGATTCTTGGGACGCACAGTCGGTTTGGTCACTGGATGATTTCAGCTTTGTATCACGTCCCAACGGAAATCATCGAGGCGGATTTGGCAAAGGGAGGACATCTATTTTGAAACGCAAGATTCTCACGATCGGTTACAGCGGTTTCGAGTCCACCTCGTTTGTGCAAATGTTGCTACAACACGAGATAGCAGTTCTGATCGATGTGCGCGAGATCCCGCTTAGCCGAAAACGCGGTTTCTCAAAGACAGCACTGCGACTTACGCTGGAATCCGCTGGAATTGAATACCGCCACTACGGCGCACTTGGATCGACGCGTGCCTTACGAAGCACAGTTCGGGAGACACAAGACTATCCCGCGTTCTTCAAAGGCGTGCGTCAAAGGCTGGCGCAACCGGAAGGCGTCATCGCGATGGATGAGGTGGTGAAGGTTGCTCGCTTTCGACGGTCCTGCCTGATGTGCGTCTGTCCTGACTGGGGCCATTGCCATCGCCGTTGCGTCATTGAAGAGTTTCTTTCACAGTCTTCGATGAGTGTTGAGCACATTTCGCTGACCATGCCAGCGGCGCAAGCTGGAAGGGCGGCGTAACTCAAAAATACAAGTGATTACGTCATCGTGACCAATTTTCATTTGTTCCGCATCACGGAAACAGCAACAGTTGCGAGGCCCCGCTGTCGTCGGTGAGGGCCGCGTGAGTATCGAGTCGGCCGTCGCCACGGATGTGCAGCGGGGTGGCTCCGCGTTCGGAGAGGACTCGCGCGACGAGCAAGAACCGGTGGCAGACGGTCGGGTCTTCCTCGCTGCACATCAGCGCGACGCGGTATTTCTGAATGCCCTTCTCGACCCGCTCGATCCCGCCGAGAAATCGCGGGATGCGGGCGAGCGTCGAGTACAGGACGTGCCCCTCGTCGTCGTAGCAGTCTCGTTCGGGCGGACGGCCCCCGAGTTCCTCGCCCTGGAACAGGTACTGCCGACCGGCGGCGACGACCTCGCGCTGCAAGGACTCGCGGTTGAACTGCGGGCTGTACTGCGAATAGGGCTGCGAGCGGACATCGACCAGCACGTCGATCTCGTGCTGCTTGAGCAGGCTGACGAAATGCTCGTCCGTGTGATTGGAATGCCCGATCGTGAAGAGTCGCGACTCGGTAACAACAAGCTTCGACACGTCCTCTCCTTTCCGAACCAAGCGACTGCGCTGGCAAAAGACTCGCGCGATGCACTTTTCGCCGTTGCCAAGCGGGCAGAGTATAACTCGGCCGGAAGCGGGAGGCTTCCCTGCTGCGAGCAGCGACCGACTCACAGATCCCCAGGGAAGCAATCCCAACGTTGGCGCTTCCGACAAAAGTCCATGCTCAAGGTGGGGCAGATTTGCAATCTGCCCGTGACTGTGTTTCATGGTGAGAGTAGAGCGCGACAATAGAGACGGGCAGATTACAAATCTGCCCCACGTCATCCGTTGAAGGAGACTGTTCATGCGATGGTCATGTCTGATCGTGGCGGTGGCTTGGGCGTGTGGCTTGGGTGGCGAGGCGGCTTTGCGGGCGGCTCCGACCGAGAAGGAGACGCTGGCCGAGGTGATCGCTCATTCGGCCGAGTTCGAGAAGCAGCGAGAGCTGTTCGAGCAGGCGAGGAAGCTCGAAGAGGACGGCGAGGAGCAGCGGGCGTTCGTCGCGTATTTGGCGATTGACGGCGGTGAGTCGCAGGCGATGCGGATCGCTCGGCCGCGTGCGAAGGATTTTTTGGTGGTGCTGCGGCGGGAGGGGAAAACAATCCCGGCGGCGAGGCGGGCGTTGATCGAGGCTGATCTCCTGCTGGCGACCGGCGACAAGGAGCAGGCACTCGCGGGATATCGCGCTGTTGCGAAGAGGCTCGCGGATCGTGAAGACGCCGGCTGGAAGAACGGGGCATTGCCGAGCGACGGCTTCTACGTCGAGCAGCCTGCGGAGGCGAGGCGATACTTCAGGCGATCAAAGGCCGGTGCCCACTGCAAGAGGTGCTACTCGCCATTTCTTTCACCACCAGAAATGCTGTGGATACCAAGCCAGACGGCTCTGTCAATCGAGTTAGACGTGAAACGCACAGCCCCGCCTCCATGAAGCACATTGACGCCGTTTGAATGTCGGCTTCGCGCGCCTGCAAATGCTGTCGTGCGCATCGGCTCGAAACTGCAGGGCGCGTCGGGCGTCGTCATGCACATTCCGGAAAATGGTAGTCGATCTCCGCGAGCTGAGGAGGTGGGCATCGATGCGAGGTCGTCCGCGCCGTTGGGACCTAGCCGGCTCATGTAATGGCTCCCACCAGGAAAGGGTGCAAAATACGCACCCCGCACATCGGTCTGTGTCCCTTGGATGATCTCGGACGCGAAGACGGTCGAGTCCAGTCCGTCAGTCACGTCGGACAAGCTGATTCGGGCGCGGCCGAATGGTGCTGACAGAAATTGCACGCCAAGGTCATCGTGGCCGTCACCGTCCAAATCGGCGGTTTGTTCCCAGTTGGTGTTGCCCCAATTCCCGGCGTAGTTGCCGCGTCCGCATGGCGCGATCGGGATTCCCAATGGGACGGAGAGCAGCAAATTCACGTCGTAATGGAAGACCTTGCGAGCGTCGCTGGGACACTGCAAAACCGCGTGTGTTTTTTGCAGGACGGTGGCATTGGCGTTCAGCCCACTGACGAGATATGGCGGCTGCAAATCAACATGTCCGAAGACACCCACGTCTGGGTCGTAGCTGCCAATCACATTGCCGAGGTCCAACTGGGGAAACACCAACATGAACCATGATGTTTCAGGGGTGCCATTCTCGACGGCAAACATTCCTGGTGATGCTGTCAGTTGTGCCAGCGCATTTCTCACAGTCGGGTATCGCGAAATCACGCCGGGCGGCAGTACTTGGTGTTGATCGTGATAGTTGTGTAGTGCCAACCCGAGTTGTCGCAAATGGTTCGAGCACGCCGCACGCCGCGCTGTCTCGCGTGCGGCTTG
>JAYVSP010000664.1:0-5601 GCA_043775215.1 Planctomyces sp.
GTAGCCGAAGTCGTGAGACTTCGGACCGAACTCTCACGAGTTCGGCTACATTTATCGAACGGTGACGAAATCGTTGTGGTTGAGCAGTGCGTGAATCAAACTGGTGCGCGCGTGAGTGGTCGAGTTCGGGCGGTTGTTCTGACGAGCCGCATTCGTCAGGCGAGTCATGCTTTCCACTGCGAGCGACAGTTCTTCAGTGTTCGGCTCGACAGACAGCACGGTCAGGAATGCGGCGCGGATGAAGTCTCGATCGACGGCGGACGGATTTGCAGCGGCGAGGCGCTGCGCGATCTTCTCGCTCATGGCCGTCGCCAGTTGACTGTTCTCCAACGCGAGCGCCTGTTGCGGCACGATGCTCTCCGCGCGGCGGTAGCAATCCAGCACGCTGGCGTCGTCGAACATCGAGAGAAACTTGTGGTGCTCATTGTGTGAATGGACGAAGTACAGGCTGCGCCGGCGTGAGGCTTCATTGTTGACCGGGATGGACGGCCCGCCGCGGGTCAGATCGAGCTCCCCCGCCAGATGCAACAAACTGTCGCGGACGATTTGGGCTTCCATGCGGATTGGGTTCGCCCGCCAATAAAACTTGTTTTCAGAATCGAGGTTGAGTGTCTCCGGCGCGGCACCGGCACTCGACGAGGTCAGGCGATAAGTCTGCGACGTGACGATCAGCCGGTGAATGTGTTTCATGCTCCATCCGTGCTCGATCAATTCGACCGCGAGCCAGTCGAGCAATTCGGGATGCGTCGGGGGCGTTCCTTTACGGCCGAAATCGAAGATCGTCGGCACCAGCGGCCGGCCGAAGTGACGCATCCAAAGATGATTGACGGCCACGCGGGCCGGCAGCGGATGCTGCGGATCGGTCAGCCATTTCGCGAAGGCCGAGCGGCGACCGGTGCTCGTCTGCGGGAACGGCCTGAGACGCGACTCTTCATTTTCCAGGTTCGATTCCAGCGTCTTCAGCGAACCGCTGAGCGGCGTGAAGTTGTCAGCAGCAATCTCCACCATTTTGCGCGCGCCATCGAGGGCGGTTCGGGAGGTTGCTAGTTTCTTATCGGCTTCCGCTTTTTTGTCGCCGACAGCGCGGGCCACATCCAACTCGCCTTGAGCGACAGCTTCTTCGGCCTTCGCCACAGCAACGATTCGTTCCTGTTTGACGGCTTCGCGAGCGAGTTCGATCGCGTTGTCCTGGGGCGGCGACTGGTATCGCGCTTGCTCGGCTGCGGCCCGCGCGCGAATCGCTGGCGGCTGGGCTTCTGCAACGGCCAGTGTTTTTTCGGCAAGCAGGACGGCCAGCTTCGCCTGCTCGACGTTGACCGGTGCGTCGGTCGGTTTGATCTCGGTCTTAGCCTCGGTCAGAGCGATGTCAGCCGGAAGTTCACGCAGTTCAAAGGCGGAAAACTCGGCGGTTGCGTCGAACGTGATGACCTCGATCGCACCGCGCCGCCGCGCGACGGGCAGCCGATACGCAATCGAGAGCTCGCCGTTGATGTGCAGATTCACCAGCGTCCCGCGAACTCGCAGCGTCATCTCGTGCGGCTGGTTCAACTCGACCTTGCGGCTCTGTGCGCCTTCGGGCGGATACTGATAGGCGTCTCCGTTTTTGTAGGCGATCTGCGACTTCGAGCCTCCCGCGACGGCACTCAGGTACGCCAGCAATTCATTCTTCTCGGCGACGTCGAACGTGATGCCGACCGACTTCCACATCTGGCCGCCGGTCGTCTGAAACCGGAGCTTGGCCTCGAAGTTTTCGGGCGGCAGTTGTTTCAGCCGCAAGGCCACGCGCGTCGCTCCGTCTTGAAGCTGCACGAGCTTGCCGCCGGTGTAAGACCATTTGCCACCGAGCTGCTCCCACATCTCCGGCCGTTCGGCGGCGAAGTCGTCTTTCACGAGCGCCGAACTTCTGGCCACAAGCTTCTCCGTCGCCGCGCGCTTCATCGCGGACTCGGTCTCGATCAATTTCGCGCGAGCGTTCTCCAACGCCGAGCGTGCCGCGACGATCGACGCCTCTGCGGACTTCAAGTGACTCTCGACGACGAACGGTCGCAAACCGGGTTGATACGCTTCAGGCGGAAGCGACACTGGCTCGACCTGCCAAGCGGCGCGAGACAGAAACTCCGGAACGGCAGGCTGCATGACTCGGCTCTTGTCGGGATTGCGGTCATCGCCCCGGATGTGCAGATATGTCGGCGCGTCGAGATTGCAGTCGAACGCGCGCGGCAGGCCGTCCCGCTCGAAGTCGGTCTCGCCCGGAAGCAAGTCGGTCCGAGCCTGATACGGCTCGAACACCGCCCGCAGCCGATAATAGTCCGCCTGCGCAATCGGGTCGTACTTGTGATCGTGGCACTTGCAGCAGTTGAAGGTCAGGCCGAGCATCGCCTTCGACGTGTGCTCGATCGTCTCATCCAGCCAACTGGTGCGATTGAACTTGAAGTACTGCCGCGCGAGAAACCCAGAGGCTCGCAGGCGGTCGAGGTCGTTCGGATACAGTTCGTCCGCCGCCAGCATTTCCCGCAGCATCTGGTCATAGCCCTTGTCGGCGTTGAGCGACTCGATGATCCAGTCTCGCCAGTGCCAGATGTGCTTCTGCGAGTTCCGCACCTCCGCTCCCAGCCCCCACCAGTCGCTATACCGCCAGATGTCCATCCAGTGCCGGCCCCAACGTTCGCCATACTGCGGGCTTTCAAGCAATCGCGTGACGACCAATTCGTAAGCGTGAGGCGATTCGTCCGCGACGAACGCATCCAGTTCCGCGCGAATCGGCGGCAAGCCGATCAGGTCCAAGTAGACTCGCCGCAACCAGACTCGTTTGTCGGCGGAAGGCTGATGCCGCAGTCCGCGCCGCTGATGTTCAGCCGCGATGAACGCATCGACGGGATTGCGATTCCACTCGGCGTCGGCCACCAGGGGAACCGTCGGCCGCACCGGAGTCTGGAACGCCCAGTGATCGCGCGGATCGCGTTCGGGTTGCTCGTCGTCGGGTGATGCAGCTCCCTGAGAAATCCAAACTCGGATGCGTTCAATCTGCTCGGCCTTGAGCGGTTCTCCCTCTGGCGGCATCCGCTCGGAAGCGTCGTTTGTCGAAACCCGTTTGAGCAGCACGCTCGCATCCGCTTGGCCCGGCGTCACCGCCGCACCACTGTCGCCTCCCTGGCGAATCAGTCGCCCCGAATCCAGTCGCAGTCCCGCATTCTGCTTGAGCGCCCCGTGGCACGCGAAACACCGTTCCTTCAGCACCGGCTTGATCTCGCGCAGATAGTCGATCGGCTCGGCCGCTTGGTTCGGCATGACAACAACCGCAGCAGTGACGATGGTCACGGCTATCGCCATCAGAACTCGGCGTATTTGACCGAAGCCAGAAAACATTTTTGCTCCTAACTCGTCGATTCAGTCGAGCTCGGGTGGGTGCTCTGCCAGAGCCGCCCACATTCGACGTAGGCGAATCAAGACGGAACGATTCATTCTGAGAGTAGCGACTGTCGCTCGACCAGTCGCCGATAGACCGATGATCGTCGCGGCGTCTTCGCTCCAAGCAAAGTGGTCGGACCAGGAGTCTTGCACAGGATGAAATAATGGAACTTTTTGTTCTGTGTGTGGATCTGGGGCCAGAGTTCGATCTGCTTTGAAACGATTGCATGTCGGGCAGGAAAAGCAGAGATTCTCGGCATCTGTTGTTCCACCGGCGGAACGTGGGAGGATGTGTTCCAGTTCAAAAATGGCGATGCTCATACTTTCCGCCGTCCGGCAATACGCACATCGGTTCGCAAAGCGTGCGCGAACAGCGCGTTGTAATTTGACGGGGACATAAACGCTCATGCGCGCATTGCTCCCGCCTGTTGGTGCTGCAACGTGTATCGAGCCCGTGTTTTGAGAATCGTCAGTTGGTCGATCCGCCCCAAGAGACAATCGAGTTCAGCCAGTTCCTTGGCAGTGAGTTGGCTTTCCACATTGCGGCCCAATAAATCATCAAGGCGGGCTTGCGCTGAATGAGTTAGTTGACTTTCCGCCAACGCTTCTAACTCGTCTTCGCTGAGTCCAACCAACAGCTCAGGATCATTGCTCATTGTTCTCTCCGACGTTAACCAATCACTCACGGATTCTAGCCAGCTCGTCCCAGTCATCCTATGCCGATGATTCCAGGCGTCAGGAAACTTTGCATGATTCGATCCAAGAAGCTGACATTCGTTGTCGAGTCTTATCTCTCATGCTTTTGCCTCGTGCTGCTGTTGTACGTCAATGGCAGCAGCGGGCAAGACGCAAAAAAACCGATTTGGCAATACGCACCGGAACTCCTGCGGCCGTTCTGGCAAGGGGACGTCGTCGAGGGGGAGTCGGTCTTGTTCATTAAGGACTCCAAGACGGGTACAGCGAACGCTTCAGTGCTGTTTCCCGTGCGGCAAGTGCTGGCCGTGCGTAATTCGACTGGAGACGTGACCTATGAGGAAGGCAAGGACTATGTCTGGCAGCCGGAGTCTCGCGAGATCGTGCTTCCCGCTGGCTCGCGCATCGTGTCACGCACACCGGACGAACTGCGCCGCCCGGCAAAGTCGCAGAAGTACGAACTGACGCATCGGGACGGCAACGGCGAGATTTTCTTCGGCGGGCGACTGGAGTATGCCGAGATGCAGACCTGCCTCACGTATCGGCACGCCCCGGATTTGTGGAAGTCGCCAGTGCCGAAGTTCGATCCAAAGATACTGCCGCGATCGGTGGCCAAGTTGGTCAACCGGCAACCGCTGTCAATCGTGACGCTCGGCGACAGCATCTCGGCGGGAGCGAATGCGTCGGCGCTGTACGACGCGGCTCCGTTTCAGCCAGCGTATCCCGAGTTGGTGCGACGACAGCTTGCGGAACGATTTCGCGGGCAAGTTGAGATGAAGAATCTCGCGGTCGGCGGAACGGACACCGGTTGGGGGCTGACGCAGATCGACAAGGTCGTCGAGGCTCAGCCGAATCTCGTGATTCTGGCGTTCGGCATGAACGACTCTGCCGGGCGTCCGCCGCAGTCGTATCAAGAGAATACGAAGAACATGATCGCGAAGATTCGCGAGAAGCTGCCGGAGTGCGAGTTCATTCTCGTCGCGTCGATGCTCGGCAATCGCGATTGGATACGACTCAAGCGCGAAGCCTTTCCGCAGTACCGCGACGCCTTGAAGGAACTCGTGGAACCGGGCGTCGCACTGGCCGATCTGACGTCAATCTGGACCGGCCTTTTGGAACTCAAGCAGGACTGGGATCAGACGGGCAACGGCGTAAATCATCCGAACGATTTCGGTCACCGCGTTTATGCGCAAGTCATCACGACGCTGCTCGATCCGCGCGGCGAGCCGAATCCACAAAAATGATTGAGGCCGAGCCCGCGCAAGGGTCCAACGCCGCTACCGTCATCCTCGCCGAACTCAATAATGAGGGTTGAATCGACATCGTCACCTGCGCCGAACACCGAGCCAACGAACTCCGCAGTTGGCGACTCGGAAAACGTCTGAACTCTCTTGGAATGATTTAGGATCGGCTCAGAAATTACTGTCGTGATTGTCGTCTTTCGCTCCGCGAAAGAACGTTCTTTCGCGGAGCGAAAGACGACATTTATTGATGCGCCGA